>CAWVZQ010000515.1:0-2608 GCA_963934405.1 uncultured Opitutales bacterium
GAACTCGGAAAGGGAGGCATTTGGATATACCCCATACTGGTCTTCGCGGGCGTATCGGTAATCATTGCTTTTTTCAAAGCCATTCAAATTTTGCGCGTGAGAGCACCTGTCCGAGCCGCATCTCTGGAGGGATCCTTTACGGGGCCCTTCGAACAGTTACGGATCGCGGCAAAGGAAAACATGGGCAGAAAAGCCGAAATATTGGAGGAAATTCTATACGAGCGAATCATTGATGCCCAAGTGCGTTTGGAAAAGGCCTTGCCCTTGATTGCGGTCACCGCGGCCACCGCGCCCCTGCTGGGACTGCTCGGCACCGTCACGGGAATGATCGACGTTTTTCGCCAGATCACCAACTTCGCAAACCCCGAGAGCAGCGAATTGGCTCGTGGCATATCGGAAGCCTTGGTCACCACCAAGTTTGGCCTCATAACGGCGATCCCCTCCCTGATCGTGCACGCCCTGCTCTCGCGAAGGCTGCAGGGATTAGTCGCCAAAATGGAAACCTTCGCCTCTCGATTGGTGAATCTCGCCGCCAACGGAAACGGTGACCAGCCAAGTGTTGAGAAGATCGAAGAGGAAACGGAATCGACATGAACCTCTCACCAAGTTTTTGGCAGCAGTTCGTAGATGTATGGGAAAAAGGGGGATCCTTGATGCCCGTTCTGGCAGCGCTTTCCCTCTATGCCTATTACGTGGGGTTCGACCTCTGGTTTCGCCTGCGGGACATGCTGCCTTCGCGAAAGGATGCCAAGGAAATCTCACGAGTGACTGCGCAGCCGGAAAAGGCCAAGGGCCGCCTACGCTCGATACTCTCTTATTGCCTCGAGGCAAAAGGCGACAGCAAGGAAACCCGACGCAGGTTTGAGGAAACGCGCGCAACGGACGCTTCTTTTCTTGGGCGACGCATTCGCTTTCTGCTCGTGCTCACCTCGGCGGCTCCGTTGCTTGGCCTACTCGGCACGGTCAACGGCATGCTGCTCACCTTTGATGGGTTGAGTCGACAAATCGGTCGCAAGATGGATCTCGTCGCAGGTGGTATTTCCGAAGCCCTCGTCACCACGCAGGCAGGCTTGCTGATTGCCATTCCCGCCTTCGCTCTTGCCCACTTGGTCAGCCGCCGAAGACATGAATGGCTATACCTCCTTCGTCGCTTGGAAAGCCATGCCCTGCAGGGTTGTCACCCAGCCAAGGAAACTCGATGAAGCTCCGTCGACGCCTACTCAAGGAGAAAGAAACGGAGTCCATCAACGTCTCTCCGCTCATCGATGTGGTCTTCATCTTGCTGATCTTTTTCATCGTTTCCGCGTCCTTCGTGAAGGTTCCCGGGGAGGAAGTGGTTCGCCCTCGAGCCGTGTCCGCCGAGTCCTTGCAAAAGAACGCCATTCTATTCGCCCTGACCGCAGACAATTCCCTCCATTATGCGGGAGACAAAATTGCCATCGATCAGGTTCGCCCCTTGGTGGAAGGCCTAAGGCGAGAAGTGGATGCTCCTGTAATCATCCAGGTCGATCAGGATGCGGATGCCAGCAGGCTCGCCGAAGTGGCTCGAGAAGGCAAGAAGGCGGGAGCCACCGTTTCCATAGCCACGAGAAAGCCAAGATGAAAAGAAGGCTCACCAGTTTCACCGCCGATTCCGTGGAGATAAACGTTTCCCCGCTTATCGACATGGTCTTCATCCTCCTGATCTTTTTCATCGTGGCCACCTCGTTCGTGAATGAAATTGGTCTCACCCCAAAACACCGAGACACGGCAGACCCCACTCGCAAACTAGAGCCACCGATCACCTTTCAATTGACTGCCGAGGGACGAATCCTCAACGGAGACGCCGAGATCGGCCTCGCGGGCGTCACCCCCGTGGTGAGGGCGGCATCGGCAAAAAAAGCCAAACCGGTCATCCTGTTGGTCGAACAAGGGTCCAAGGCGGGACTGGCCACACGGGTAATGGATCAAGCCATGCTTGCTGGTGCCAAGACCGTAAAACTGTCGGCGATAACATCGACCATCAACCGATGAGTGCTCCGCCCAAGAAAACAAATCAAGAAAGCCTCCCGAAAGAAAAGGCCGAAATAGCTTTTTCAGGCCGTAGCCTTGGCCTTGCCATAGCCGCAACCTTGCTATTGTTCGGGCTTCTTCCGTTGTCGGAATACGTTCGCGGCGACGAATGGATGGTACGCGAGGTCGATTGGGTAGACGTCCCCAAGCCACCGCCGAAAAAGCCTGTGATCGAACAACGCCTGGAGGAAAAAACCCGCAAGGCCATGAAGCCTCTTGAGCTTACGCCGCCCAAGCAAGTGCTGACGCTGGAACAACTGGAAACCTCTTTGGAGATGGGCCCCGGAGATTTCCGAGCGGTTTTCGCGATAAGGGACTTTGACCTCGCCCCGGGTGACGTAGGAGGCGAGTTCGTGTTCAAGCTTCACGAACTCGACCGCATCCCGAACGTATTGAATCGTGGTCGCCTACGCTATCCCGGCCACCTTTTGCGGCGTGGTCTCGAAGGCAAGGTAAAGCTTCTCGTATTGATCGACGAAAGAGGCGTCGTGAAGGTTCAGGAGGTCATCAGTTCGAGCCATCCCGACTTCGTGGAACCCTCCATAAGGGCGGCGGA
>CAWVZQ010000516.1:0-2607 GCA_963934405.1 uncultured Opitutales bacterium
ACGGTCGAAGAACTAGATGACATCTATAACTTGAGAGACTCCGCCCTTATCGCTCGATATGGCATGGACTACTCCTACAAAATAATTGCCACCAAAGGTCCCACCGACTTTAACGCTACGAATCCGATATCTTACCCCTTGCCGGAGGGACTAACTGTTGACTATTCCACCGGCGTCATTTCCGGAAAGCCCGAAGAGACCGGTTCCTTCGAGGTAGAGTTAACTGTATCCAACCCATCCGGAGAAGACACGAAGAACATTACCTTCGAAGTACTTAAAGGTATGCAAAGCATTGCCTTTGATCAAAGTTTTGCCGGTTTGAGCTATGGCGCGGCACCTATCGATCTAAATGCATCCGCCACTTCAGATCTTCCGGTTTCCTTCCAAGTGACATCCGGTTTCGGATCCGTCGACCTCAACGGTTCGCATTTGACTATAAAAGGTCCGGGCATGGTAGGAATACGAGCCACTCAATCCGGAAACGAGAATTGGTTTCCCGCCGAACCGGTGATGCTTCAAATCCAAATCGGGAAAGCAGAACTCGTAATCAAGGCTCACGACCAATTTCGTAAAACGAGCGAATCCAATCCGGAACTAACCTATGATCTAACCGGTTTCGTTAACGGAGAGAACAATAGCTCACTCCTAAGTCCGGTGAATATAACCACCTTAGCAGATACAAATAGTCCCCCCGGGACTTATCCCATTGTGCCTCAGGAAGTTAATGCCTCCAATTACTTCTTCACCTACTTGAATGGGGTGCTCACCGTGAGTGACAAGAAGTCCCAATCCCTTATCTTTGATCAGAATTTGACGCAAGTGCCCGCCAACTCTCCCTCCTTTGCATTACTTGGTAGTTCTATCGATGAAGATGGTAATGCAACTCAATTGCCACTCCTTTACGATATAGAAGATCCGAACGTAGCCCGCCTCAGAGTCACTGCGCAGGACAACCTGAAAGCCTATTGGAAATTCGATGAAGATTTATATAACTCAACCAAAGACGAGCTAGGTAATTATGATGGAACCCTTGTCGACCTCAACGGAACCGGAAGCAACAAAGTTTGGACTACGGGCAAATTCGACAATGCGATTTCCTTGGGAGATCCCAATGGATACGTTCACCTCGGTGGTGTTCCTCTAGAGAGTCAATTCACAGTCAGTTTTTGGGTTAAGCCCAACGATATCTCTTCCGATGGAACTGTCATTCTATCTAAAGACAACATTGCCCCGATGAAAGTTTTCCGGATCGAGCAAAATGCCACTGGCACCGATGGTGTAGTTACGGCAACTTTTTATCAGGATGGAAATGCAAGCACTGTTAAAATATCTTCCTCTACCCCCGTCCTCGCCAACGACGAATGGACCCACATTGCACTCGTTTATAGCAGTGAAGCAAATGGAACCCTTCTTCTATATGCAGATGGGAACAAATCGAATGAACGGACGGGGGTTACGATAAGCGAAATGAACCTGAGCGATAGGTTCTCCGACCTTCGCGTAGGCAATGAGCTAGGTTCCATGTCCGGGGAGTTCGATGATCTTCGTGTTTACGACTCTGCGCTCTCGGAGTCGACGATTGCTGCAATTCATGGACAGGCCGGAGGCGATTTCAACAAGGTGGAAATCATAGGTGCCGGCTTCACGAAAATCACCGCCCGACAAGCTGGAGATGATTATTTTGAATCTGCCGTCCCTGTAGACAAGTGGATGGTGGTTTGGAAAGTTCCTCAAGCCATAACCTTCCCAGTGATTTCAGACCATTCCGTGGGAGACTTTCCCTTTGCTATTTCCGCTAACTCCAGCTCGGGTCTTCCAGTGTCCTTCACCACATCCGACCCCGCCCTTGCTACAGTGACTGGAAATACAGTAAGCGTGCATGGAGCTGGAACCGTAACTATCACCGGATTTCAAACAGGTGACAACCAATATGAAATGGCTACCCCTGTCGCCCAGTCCTTTTCAATAGGCTACGGCAACCTGTTTAGTGATTCCACTGACGGACTGAAACTCTGGTTCGATGGGAATGACGTCAATGCCGATCAATATCGCGACGAAGTCACCGATTTTCTTCCTGGAAACCGAATTAGCCTCTGGGGTGATAAATCCGGAAATACCAATAATCCCATACAAGGCACCTCCACCAATATGCCCATCTGGCAACCCAACTCACTAAATGAAAAGGCAGTGGTAAGGTTCGAACAGACCGAATCATTTGACATTGGTAATGCGGTGCCCTCGGCTCGTGTTATTTTCCTCGTTCACAAACAGAATGGCACTGGATCTTCTCAGCTTCTTGGTGGGGATATCGGCACAACCGATCCTCATGGCTACTTTGGTCTGCATCGAGAAAATGCCGGTTTGAATATAGTATCCAATGTCAACAGTTCGAACTGGACGGTAAATGTGCTCCGAGTCACTCCCGGCAGTCAATCCCTCTGGATCGACGGCGAAGTCGTAGGAACTGGTGGCGTCTCGCCGGAAGTGGACGAGTTCAATAAGGTCGGCAACGGATTCACCGGCGAAATTGCTGAAACTTTGGTCTATGATAAAGCCGTAAACTCAGTTAATCGTCAAAAGATCGAAGGTTACCTTGCCCACAAGTGG
>CAWVZQ010000517.1:0-2605 GCA_963934405.1 uncultured Opitutales bacterium
TTTTTCGGGAGGTTCGGAGCAAAATAATACGGTTACTATTACGGTTAATGAAATTGATGATTCACCCGTGTTCACCTCTTTTGGCGGTGCCTCGAGCATCTCGCTGTTCGTAAAGGAAAATCAAAAGTCCGTTGTCGATTTGAATGGTACGGATGCGGAGAGTGCAGTACTGTCTTATTCCATTGATCCTGCATTGGCGGACTCTGCTTTTTTCGACATCAACTCCACTTCTGGGATTCTTCGGTTTAAGTATTCTCCGAACTATGAACGTCCTTGGGATTCTGACGCGAATAATACTTACGAAGTGGTCGTCGTCGTTTCAGAGGATGGGAATTCTAGTCAGAAAGACACTCAAGCGATTACGGTAATCGTAAATGACGACAATGACCCTCCCGAGATAACCGGTAGGTCTGCAGTTACTGTATACATGGACGAAGATGGTAGTCCCACTGCATGGCGAGACCCGGATTTGAATGCTTCGGACCCGGATGTCGGTGGCGGCGGTCTAACTTGGTCCATTTCATCAAATGCTTCAAACGGAACCGCAACTATTACTTCCACGGTAAATCCACCTAGTTTTATCTATACGCCAAACTTGGATTTCAACGGTACTGATGCGTTTACCTTGAAGGTTACCGATTCCACTGAATTGTACGATGAAATCGTAGTCACTGTAGAGGTCGCCAATGTCAACGATTCTCCTTCTTTTTCCACACCAAATACCGTCTCGGTTTCCGAAAACCAAGTGGCGGTCATGGATGTTAACGTTTCCGATGCCGATGTCGGAGATAGTCATACCTACAACCTGTCCTCCAATGAACACGATGGCGCTCTCTTCGATATAAACGCTACCACCGGGATTTTGTCATTTCTAGCTTCCCCGAATTTCGAGGCTAACTCCTCAGGCAATGGCGATAACCTATTCATTGTAAAGGTTCTCGTGATTGACAATGCCGTCGAGGCGATTCCTGTCGCAGAATTAATTCAAATCACGGTACTTGATGCGAATGACGCTCCTGTTTTTTCAAGCCATGGCGGCAATTCCTCCGTCTCTTTGGTGGTTCCTGAAAACCAACTCTTTGTTGCCGACCTCAACGCAACCGACGAGGATGACGACGATCTTACTTATTATCTTGGAGGTTCGGATAAGGATTTCTTCGAGATTAACGCAACAGGTTTCTTGTCCTTCATTGATTCTCCTGATCATGAGTCGAATGCCTCAGTCGTGCGTAATCATCTCTTTCACCTCGAGGTCAATGCCACTGATGGCACGGCGGTCGTGTCTCAAATGTTTACTATTCAAATAACCAATCTGAACGACAGTTCCCCTCTTTATCCTTCACGAGATACCAATGGTAGCCTGTTTGTTCAGGTTGCTGAGAACGGAGTTTTTGTCGTTGAACTTAATGCAAGTGATCTTGATGGAACGACGCCTGATTATGTCGTTTCCGGAGGTGTCGACGAGGCTCTTTTCGAAGTTAATGGAACCGGTGCATTGTCGTTCAAGCTTGCACCCAACTTTGAAATTCCCGCATCTCATTCTGGCGACAATGACTACTTCTTGGAGGTTAACGCCACGGATGGTCTCCAAACAGTAATCGAATCGGTTGTCGTTAAGGTTGTGGATGTCGATGAAGTTCCTCCGGTTTTTCCTCCATCATGGGGTCTGCTTTACAGTTCTTCTGTTCCGGAAGGTAACTCGACCCATGTCCTCGACCTCAACGCATCGGACAATAATGCCAGCGTTCTTGTCTATTCTTTGGCTACAAAAAAACTTGATAATGCCTATTTTGTAATCGACCAAAATGTGACTCCGCCACGGCTGGAGTTTACGCAATCACCTGATTTCGAGAGTAATCGAAGCAATGTTTACGATTTGGAAATTAATGCAAGTGATGGATTGAACTCCTCCTTGCAGCTTTTGGAAATCGCAGTTTCTGACGTTAACGAACCTCCCTATCTAATTGAGAGCAATTTTACCGTCAATGAGGATAGCGAGGCGCAGGTGCTAAGTGCAATTGATCCAGAGGGGCAGCCAGTTTCTTTCTCAATTCAGACTTCTCCCGCTTCCGGCACACTAGTCTCCGGGGTCGGTTCCCTTCTTTATCGACCGAATGCTAACTTCTATGGTCAAGATTCATTTACCCTCAGGATTTCCGATGGATTGTTGGAGAGTAATCGCTCTATCGATTTATCTGTGCTTTCCGTGAACGATCAGCCCGTCGCGGTAGATGACACTATTGTGTTTTCCGGTAGTCAAACTTCCTACTCTCTTGATGTTACGGCAAATGACGTTCCCAATCCCGACCCGGCTGAAAGTTTTACCTTGTCCTTTTTATCTAATCCCAAATTTGGCGTTGTAAGCATTCAGGGTGACAAAGTTGTTTATACACCTTCCGACAGCGGATTTTTCGGAGAAGATTCCTTTACCTATGGGATTCGGGATCGTCCGATCTCCGACTCGCAAGGTCTCAGTGCCTCGGCCAGGGTGTCCTTGGTGATTACTCCTCTTGGTTGGAACCACTCAAATGGATTCGGTTATTTCTACCCAGTTGGGCAGTCTTGGGTTTACCACGAGAAGTTGGGTTGGACTTATGTATCTTCT
>CAWVZQ010000518.1:0-2603 GCA_963934405.1 uncultured Opitutales bacterium
CCAAGGAAGGCATCCTCTTCGACAACGCCTATTCGACCTGCCACGTCTGCTCGCCGAGCCGGGCCAGTATCCTGACGGGCAAGTACCCGGCCCGTACCAATTTGACGGAGTGGTTGGGCGGACGTCCCGAGCGCGACTACGAGTCGCTCCATCACGGGGAAAAGCTGACTGCTTTGCCTGACGAGGAGGTGACCCTGGCAGAGACACTCAAGCGCCATGGCTACGCCACCGCGAACTATGGGAAAGCCCACCTGAGGGTGGACCCGAAGGCCTATGGTTTCGACGAGGAGATCACGGGGTGGGTGCGTTCCTATCACTATCCTTTTGGCGGTGCCTACAATGACAAGCTCCCGGCAAAAAAAGGCGACTACTACACGGACAAACTGACCGATGCGGCGTTGGATTTCATCGAGCGTAACCAAGACCGGCCATTCTTCGTGCATCTCGAACACTTCGCAGTACATGATCCGATTCAGGGGCGCCCGGATTTGGTGGACAAATATCGAAAGAAGCTCGCGGTGATGCCAAAACGGAACGGGCCGGACTTCATTCTTGAATCCAATCCGGACGGGCCTCCGCTCACGGAGGAAGAAATCAAGGCGCTGGCGGAAAATGACGAACTGCAGGCTCATCAGGACGCGCGTGTCTGGTGGGTGAAACAAAAGCAGGACAACGTGGAGTTTGCCGGGATGCTCGAGGCTACAGATGAAAGCCTGGCCCGTATTCGGTCAAAGCTGAAGAAACTCGGACTGGAAAAGAACACCATCGTGATATTCACGGCAGATAACGGAGGCATGTCCGCATCGAACCAGTACCGCGGAATCAATCATCCGAGGAACTCTCTGGACAGCCGCTTTGCGTCCTCTAACCTTCCCTTGCGGGGAGCCAAGGGCTGGAACTACGAGGGTGGAATACGCGTGCCTTTGGTCGTTCATTGGCCTGGCAAAATTAAGCCCAATACCACTTCGCCCGCCTTGGTCACCGGAACCGATTACTACCCGACGTTGCTCGAGATGATGGGCTTGCCCACCTTGCCAAATCAACATGTCGACGGAGTCAGTTTCCTGCCCGCCCTCCGGGGCAAGGCCCATGACCGGGGCGCCATCTACTGGCATTTTCCGCATTACAGCAACCACGGGTACCAAAGCCCCGGGGGGGCGATCCGGTTGGGGAAGTACAAGTTGCTCGAGTACTACGAAAACGGGAGCGTACAGCTCTTCGATTTGGAAAAGGACATTGGCGAGCGGAACGATCTCTCCGAGTCCAAACCGGATATCACTGCGAAGCTCCTGAAGATGTTTCATGACTGGCGTGATGAAGTGGATGCCAAAATGCCTTATCCTAAAACCGCAACTTCGAAACCGGCCAAGGGAGCGCGGGTTATCAATGCCAAGCCCAAGAACACCTCAAAGGCAGGATCGAATTTAGCTGCCGACGTCGCGACTTTCGCTCCCGGTTGGAAGGTCCGCGACTGGGGCGGTCCGGCCATGAAGCCCGGGTTGCGTACGCAATGGGATGGACGCAAGAAGGTGCTTCTTACCCATCCGCTCAGCAAGACCGTTCCCTGCGTGCTGTCCCGGAAGATCGAGCTTCCTGCCGGAAAGAAAACAACCCTTGAGCTTGAGGTAACCAATCACCCGAAGGGAAACTGGAAGCTGGTCGTTTTGATCAATGGAAAGAAAGAGCTCAGCGAGGACGTAACGGAAACGAAATGGAGCAAGTTCCGGATCGACCTAAGCAAACACGCCGGCAAGACGGTCAACGTAGAGCTGCAGAATCAGGCCACGGGCTGGTCCCACGAAGCCGCCTACTGGAGCCGTATTGCAATCAAGCGCTGAAGGGCTTGTGTATGTATTTTGTTCATGCCTTTCAAATTCAAGTGGCATAAAGTAGGGTAGATTCGCTATTATTTAATATGGAAAAAGTTACATCACGTCCAATCGATCGTCGTCGCTTTTTGCAAGGCGCTGGCCTTTCTCTGACTTTGCCCTTTCTGGAAAGTGGGGCATCCAAGGCAATGGCTGCGGTCGAGCCCCCTCGCAATAAGCGAATTTTGGCCATCGGCAACCACCTTGGCTTTTACCCGGGGGCGTTTTTTCCCAAGGGAGAGGGAACGGATTACGTCAGCGGTCCGACCTTGAAGAATATTGAAGAACACCGAAAGGATTTCACCGTCTTCTCTCACCTTGATCATGACGTCGGCGGAGGGCATGGCGGGGTTAACGCATTCCTTTCGGGTGTAAGAAAGCAGGAATCGAAGGGCTTTTCGGAGAAGAATGTTTCCCTCGACCAGATTGCGGCCGAACATGTAGGCAGTGCCGCCCGTTTTCCCTCGATTACTGCAGGAATCGGGGAGGGAACTGATATGTGCTGGACGCGCACGGGTGTTCGCATTCCACCGG
This sequence comes from uncultured Opitutales bacterium, assembly GCA_963934405.1. Lineage (GTDB taxonomy): Bacteria > Verrucomicrobiota > Verrucomicrobiia > Opitutales > Seribacteraceae. Next base: position 2,403 of record CAWVZQ010000518.1, read on the forward strand.
TCAACAGTCCATCCCGTTTATTCAACGCTCTTTTTACGCAGTCTCCTCAGTCCGAGCGTAATACCCAGCGTGAACGCCTGACGCATCGAAGTAGCGTATTGGATGCCTTACTTGGTTCTGCGAAGTCTCTGCAGGGCAAACTCAACAGTCCGGATCGTGATAAACTCGATCAATACCTGACTTCCGTGCGTGAGGTGGAGC
>CAWVZQ010000519.1:0-2596 GCA_963934405.1 uncultured Opitutales bacterium
AAAAGGCTTTGGTCTTTTTGGAGGGTGGAGAACCCGAGAAGGGGACTTGCGGTAAGTGATTCGACGCTCTCCCGTTTTTTTCGATCGATTTTAATTTACTTGGTAATCCACATTGGAACTTTTCGGTGAGTAGTGATAAAGCTAAAGACGGTAAAATCTCGACCGACGCCCGAGGTACTGACTTCGGCAGCAATCCTTTCGACAGTTTGAGTTCGGGCGGTTTGCGAAAAGTAGTGATTTCTAAAGATACCTCGCCAAAAAATTTCAAACCTTTGCGGAAATCATCCGGTCACCGTTTGGACGTAAGGCGAGAAAAGTCGGGTCGAGGCGGGAAAACCGTTACTACAGTGAAGGGGTTTCCGCCCGGAGTCTCTTGGGTTGAGCGCAAGGAGATGCTGCGAGACCTCAAAAGACGACTTGGCACCGGCGGAGTGTTTGTCGACGGGCAGTGGGAAATCCAAGGAGACAAACGAGACGAGGTCGTCGTTTGGTTGGAGGGGAAGGGGTACCAGCCGATTCTGGCTGGCGGTTGATTCAGGAAGCGGTTTGCTTCTCGCCTTCGTGGACCACGTCTTCGTGGTGCACGACATCTTCGCCTTCCTCGGTTTTCTCCTGAGAGTCTTCCGCCGACTTGGTCGCCTTGAAATCGTGATCCTCGATGGGTTCTTGGCTCATGACTTCGTTAATGTCTTGTTCCCACTCGGTCTTGGCTTTGCGGAATTCCTTTACGCCTTTGCCCAGAGAACGAAACAACTCCGGCACCTTCTTGGCTCCGAAGAGCAGAAGTACGATAAGGAATATGAGGATGATTTCCCCGCCGCCAAAGTTACCAATGAAGGCGAGTGCGGGATCAAATGAGACTTTCATAGATTAATTAAAATATGTGGAGATTCCTCTTGAGGCAAACTTTTTGTCGGTAGTGAGTTACTGAAAGTTTCTTAGGGTCGAATTACAATCCGAGTTGGCGAAGCGCTTCAGGCTTGGGTTTGTTGACGGAACTTTGATCGGCCTCGAAGAAGCCATGCAACTGACGAATGCGTGTAGGGTGACGCATCTTGCGAAGGGCCTTGGCTTCGATCTGGCGGATGCGTTCGCGCGTGACCTTGAATTGTCGTCCCACCTCTTCGAGGGTTCGACTGTAGCCGTCCTTTAGCCCAAAACGGAGGGAAAGTACATTGCGTTCGCGTTCGGTCAGGGAATCTAAAACATCTATGATTTTTTCGCGTAGCAAGGAGTATGCAGTCATATCGTAAGGATTTTCTGCGCCCTTGTCTTCAATGAAGTCTCCGAAGTTTGTGTCATCGCTGTCTCCTACCGGACTTTGCAGTGAGATGGGCTGCTGGGCCATCTTCATTATGTTTTGTACTTTATCTACAGGCAGCCCCATTTCCTCTGCCACTTCGTCTGAGGTAGGTTCGTGTCCCAATTCCTGCAGGAGTTGCTTCTGGACCTGCATGACCTTGTTCAGCGTCTCGATCATGTGAACGGGGATACGAATGGTCCTTGCTTGGTCGGCTATAGAACGAGTTATTGCTTGTCGTATCCACCATGTGGCATAGGTGGAGAATTTATAGCCTCTCCGGTATTCAAATTTCTCGACGGCTTTCATCAAGCCCATATTTCCTTCTTGAATAAGGTCTAGAAAGGAGAGTCCCCGATTAGTGTACTTTTTGGCGATTGAAATGACGAGACGCAGGTTGGCTTCGACCATTTCGGTTTTGGCAATGTGGGCATCGCGCATGAAAGATCGCACTTCCCGAATGAGCTCCGAGAGTACTTCCGAATCCATGCGGTATTGCTCGCGGAATTGCGACAGTTCTTTTCGGACCTTGTCTAGTTTTACCCCTTTGCGTTTTACCTTTACCGTATCCTTCTTGGCCATGTTTATGTGCCGAAGGTGTCGGGAGATTATCTTGAGGTCGGGGTTGATTTTGGCGATGAAGTCCTCGAACACCTTCAATTTGAAGCAGCACTTCTTGAATATCGGGGCGAGCATTCCCTGATATTTGAGGAATCGGTTGGTGGCGCGTTTGATTTGCGTGGGGTCTTTAGCTTCTTCCGCTTGGTTCCATGCACGGATAATTTTCACCAGCAAAGCGTTACCAGCATCAAGTTGTTTGGCTAAATTTTTGAAATAGGTTTCCCGGCTATCGATCTTCTTGTCTAAGACCACCCGATCAAAACGCTCTTCACGGTTGATCAGGTTTTGAGCCAGTTCCATCTGGAATTGGGCGGTGAGATCCACTGAGAACAGTAGCTTGAGAGCGGCCGACTCGGCTTTTTCAATTCGCTTGGAAATGTCTACTTCCTCTTCTCTGGTAAGGAGGGGCACTTGCCCCATTTGCTTCAAATACATGCGGACTGGGTCGTCCAGCATGTCTCCCTGAGTGGTGCGGGCGTATTCCTCCTCCGACTCTTCCTGCTTTTTCTTGTATTTATCGACCTCAACGCCATCTAGAATTTTGACTTCCAGATTGTTGAGGATGGAAATTACGTTTTGCAGCTCTTCGGGTTGGCTTGCAATCTCGGGCAGGGCTTTGTCGATGTCTTTGTAAGTGAGAAAACCCTGTTCGCGGGAATGATGAATAAGGTGATG
>CAWVZQ010000520.1:0-2576 GCA_963934405.1 uncultured Opitutales bacterium
TTGAAAGATGGAATTTCTCTGTCTCCCAAATGGTATTTAACAGTTCCGACCAATCCAACCGGACGCCCTGGTCGCTCCATCAAATGGCGACTCAAAGCAGTGACGGTCGTCTTTCCGTTAGTGCCGGTTATTCCCGAAACACGTAAAGTCTTATCGGGCCATCCATGGTAACGACGAGCAAAACGAGCCAATGCTTTTCGAGCATCGGACACACGCAGGGAAGCGACCCCTGAATGTTCAACGTGATCCAGACCGGTTACAATCCCCGCGGCGCCACGGTCAACGGCTTCCTGTATGTGAGAGTTTCCATCTACGCGAGAACCCGAGAATGCGAAAAAGAGCGATCCGGGAGAAACTCTCCGACTATCAGTTACAAGATCGCTGATCAAGCAACTGGATTTACCCCTCAAATCGCAATCCGTCTCAGGCATAAGCTCCCCCAATGGCATGATCCCGCGCATTCGCTCGCGGAAGTCATTAGCGGGGTCGGTGATTTGGTCAGGTTGCGTTTTCATGATCAGATCGGTTTATCTTGTAAATCCTACAAGGCTCGCGCCCTTCCGTTTTGCATTGCTGCCAATTCTTCATCGGTTTGATTTGGTCTTACGCCCAAATAGCCAATAACCTCCTTTGCCACTCGTTGAAAAGCGGGACCCGCCACACTGCCTCCATAACCTATGCGACCCGGTTTCATCTTTGGTTCATCAACGATCACGGAAATTACGATTCGAGGATCGTTTGCGGGAAGGAAACCAACGAATGACGCAATGTGGTGGCGGTTTGAGTATTGTCCTTCAATTATTTTTTTAGTCGTCCCGGTTTTGCCTGCAACCAGATAGCCTTTTATTTTAGCTCTTTTAGCAGTTCCCTCGGATACGACTTTTTCGAGCATACCCGTTAAGTTTTTTGCCACTTCTGTTCGGAGTACCCTTCGAATGCTTCTCGGCTTGAATTCAACAACCGTTTTTCCTTCAGAATCATACACCCTCCTAACAACTTGGGGCTTCATTAAAATCCCGTGACTCGCCACTGCCGACATAGCCGAATGCATTTGCATTGGAGTGACGCTTACTGCGTGACCCATAGGCATCCTAGTAATCGTTAACCCATCCCAGCGTTTTGGGTGATGAAGGGTACCTCTACGTTCGCCCCTGAATCCGACACCCGTCCTGGCTCCGAAACCAAAACTCTTGCAGTACTCGTAGAATCTACTTGCCCCAAGCATTATACCGAGTTGAGCCGCTCCCCTGTTGCTGGAATGTACAACTACCTCCTCAACGCTTATTTTACCTAAAGGATGATCATCTCTAGGTAGACGATATTTCCTACTTCCACGCATCGTGATCGAAGTTGAGCAGTCGATGATACTATCCCCACTAACCAAGTTTTCATTCATTGCCCCACCGGCGGCTACGATCTTAAATACCGAACCCGGTTCATAAACATCGGTCATGGTGCGATTTCGTAGATTCCCCATCTCATATTTGTTAAATTTATTGGGATCGAAATCTGGTGCATTTGCCATGGCCAACACGTATCCCGTAGATGGTTCGCTCACTATAATGCTAGCGCTTATCGGGTTGTACTCATCCACAACCGAAGCCAACTCGCGCTCAACCATGTCCTGAATCATCCTATCGATGCTCAGTTCCACGTTCAGTCCATCTTCAGAAGAAACTTCCCTGGTACGGTATTGCAACAGTTCTCGACGACGACCATCTCTCTCCCACTCCCGCCATCCCGCTTGACCTCTTAAATAATAATCAACCGTCTTCTCCACACCCATTGAAGGGATACCTTCCTTGTTCACAAAACCAATAACGTGTGAAGCGAGTTTGTTTCCCGGATAAAGTCGTGAATGCTTAAAGTTTCCGTACACTCCTTTGATTTCGAGTTCCATCAATCGCCGGTAAACATCCTCCTCCACCTCATCGGCTATCTTTGTCCAGCGAATAGGGCGAACCTCCCCAGTGAATTCATTTCCCGGACGAGTCTTATTTGAAAATGCCTTGATAATTTCTTGCTCCGTGACCTGCAACAATTCAGCCAGCTTAGATACTTTCGTAAGATTTACGTCCTGAGCTACTTGTGGGTCCACTCCCACTTCGACTAAGGAACGAGTCGTAGCGAATAAATTCCCCTTAGCGTCAACGATATCGCCACGACGGGCCAGAAGAACTGAAAAGTTTTGCCGGGCATTCTGAGCCGAGTATCTCAGTGCGTCACCCTTAACAACCTGAAGGTAGACAAGTCGACCGGCGAGAGAACAGAAAACACAAGTTATTGCAGCAAAGACCAAATAAAACCGATATGGACTCAGAAATGCGCTTCTCACTGCACAAAATTCCCCACAAGTGTTCTTTGTCGTGGTGAAGCAATAGACGAGTCATCATGAGAGAGGCGTCTTCTCATCTCGCCCTTGGTAATATAAAATTGATTCGTGACCGGCGGCATCGAAAGCCTACCTTGTACCAATGCGGCCAAACGCGTGGGTCTCATCGACGCTGACCTTTGGCCACGCAGTGCTCTTAATCTGCGGTTAACTTTTTCACGTTCGTCCTCCAATAGACCGCAAG
>CAWVZQ010000521.1:0-2573 GCA_963934405.1 uncultured Opitutales bacterium
GATGCCTTCGAGGATGAGGTCTGTCTTGAACGTAACCTGTATGCCACTGCTTCCCAGCGGGGCTTCGCCTTGGATCCTTATGACCTCAAGGATGGGACCTCGACAGGCCATGTGGCGCGGGCCGTAAGCGCCGTGCGTGTGTTTCAAGGTGTTCTCGACCGGATTCATCATGGCGGAAACGTCCTTCTTGAAATCCGCGTAGAGGGAATCGTCCATGCCGCCGAAGAGGGTTGCGGTAACGGTTGCGGTGCCAAATTTGCCATACTCCACCGCATCAACCCAACCGGGCATCCAACGGCTGCGTATGAAGGCCTTGTGGGTCTCGGTCTGGTTACGGGCCGCCCGTTGGATCGAGACGTCGTCCAGCCAGACGTCGGAGACGTGAAAGCGGGTAAAGACACCGTCCGGTGTGGGCCTCCAGGTAATGCCGAGAAGGACCGCCTGATCATCGAGGGATTTCTTTCCGCTCTCAGGCCAAGTGCCTTCGTGGACGAGGTCAGCCACTAGAAGCTTCTCGCGACCTCGCCATATGCGGGTGGCGGCATCGAAGGTCATCGTTTCTTCCTCCCCCTTGTCGCTGCCGATTTTGGATTCGCGGCGGGCAACGATCTTGCCGGCGAGGTTCTGAAGTTCCATTTCCTGAAGCTTCCAAACTTTACCTTCACGTTGGCAGAAGCTGGGTTCGTCCTCGAGTAGGATGAGATGGTTTTCGGCCGGGGCGATTCCTTTGCCACTATAGCCTGCGGTCTTGTTGCGGTTGTTGATAGGCAGGACGGGCACGGAAGAGAGCTTGGGATCCGGGGGAAGAAAGCCCCGGGCATGCAGCACGGCACCCAATGGAATGTCGCGGAGTTGGGCAGGAGCATTGTGGTAGCGAATGATCCCGTAGGGTAACATGGCGAAGGGGTGCGGCTTGTTTCGAAAGTACATGCCTTCCCCTTGTATGCGGATGCTTCCCCGGCGGTTGGCATGGTCTACGAAAACGAGTTCTCCTCGGTAGGAATGAGCCTTTTCAAGGGGAGGGAATTTTCCGAGCTCCGGACGGAACGGTTCTTCCTCGGAGCGGGCATTGGAGACGAGTATGAAAAGGACGAGGTAGAGAGCAGCGACCCAGCGGGCAAAGTTTAGTTTCAGAAGGATGGATTCCATAGGTCTAGTTTTTAGGAAAGATGTCTGAGGTGGGGAAGCGTTTTTCGATCCCGTCCGTTTTGTGGTTGATGTATTCCTCCCGGGGTACTTCGAGGAGCGGCCAACTTTCGGGACGGATTCTTATTACTTTTCCGGGTCTAAAGCCTTCCGTTACGAGGTCGGTCTCGAGACTGACCTGGATGCCACTGCTTCCGAGGGGAACTCTTTTGTTGGTTTTTGAAACCTCTAGTAATATCCCCTTGCTTGCCATCTGGGCGGTGCCTGCAGTCCCTCCCGCCCAATGCTTCAAGGTGTTTTCCGAGGAGGCAAGCATGGCCTTTTGTCCTTTCTTGAAATCGGCATACAAGGAGTCGTCCATACCTCCGAATAGGGTAACGGTAACTTTGGCCCGTCCGAACTTACCGTATTCCACCCGGTCCACCCAGCCCGGCATCCAACGGCTCTTGATGAATGCCTTGTGGGTTTCGTTTTGGATCTGAGCGGCCCGTTCCATGGCAAGTTCGTCCAGCCAGACGTCGCTGACGTGAAAGCGTTTGAAGACACCTCCCGGGGTGGGTTTCCAGCTAATGCCAAGAAAGACCGTCTGGTCATTGAGATCTTTTTTCCCGTTCTTTGGCCAGGTTTTTTCGTCCATCAGATCGGTGATGCCGAGTCGTTCACGACCACGCCAAAAACGGGTGGTTGCGTCGACGGAAAAGGTTTCCGCGCGACCCTTGCCTTTGCCAGCTTGGGCCTCCCTTCGAGCGACGATCATGCCGGCGTTTTCCTTCAGCTCCACTTCCTGAAGTTTCCAGACCAGTCCGAGACGTTTGCAATGACTTGGCTCGTCCTCAAGCAGGTGAACGTGGTTCTCAGCCGGCGCCACGCCTGTTCCTGCATTGCCGTATTTTTTCAGGCGGTTGTCGGTGGGTAAGACCGGTACGGCTGATATCTTGGGGTCGGGTGGAAGAAAGGCTTTTACGTGCATCACCGTCCCCAAAGGGATATCCCGAAGATCGGCCGGAGCTCCCTGGTAACGAACCAAACCGTAGGGGAGGAGGGCAAAGGGGGAAGGAGCGGCGAACCGAAACCTCCCATTTCCATCGATGCGTATGCTGCCACGGCGGTTGGCATGATCCACGAAAACCAGTTCGCCTCGGTAGGAATGCGCCTTTTCCAAAGGCGGGAATTCGCCGACCTCAGGACGGAAGGTATCTTGTTCGGCTGGCGCCTTACAAACGATGGAAAAAATGCCGAGGTGTAATGCCGCGACCCATCGGGTGGGGAATAGTGTCATTAGAATGGAAGTCTTTCGAATCAGTATTTCGGAAAGATTGCCGGAGTCGGGAAACGGTTCTCAGGGCTATTGTTGAAAAGGTATTCCTCTCTCGGGATTTGTGATTTGGGCCAACTGTTCGGTCGAATGCGGACAACCCTTCCGGGGC
>CAWVZQ010000522.1:0-2573 GCA_963934405.1 uncultured Opitutales bacterium
CAATTTAAATGGCGGAGAGAGCAGGATTCGAAACCGGTAACCAGTGGGCTATTAACGAGTTATGAGGATAAATGTGGCATGAGATGGTATTTGACTGCACTAAGTTGCATCAATTTTGGCAAGAAAGTGACAAGAAATAGTAAGCCCTTGGAATAGGGAGGGGCGGGGGTCTTGTCGCTGACGTTGGAGGATATGATTATGGATTCATCACCCCTCAAAAAAATAAGGAATCATAGGGTTCCAAGAAAGCTTCGGCAGTGATTGTTACAATACGTGCCGGGTTAGACTGTGCTTGTGATTCAATCAATCCACGGAATTCCTAACTTGAAAGGGCGAAATCAACCTTTAGCCTCCCCTCCGAATCAAATCGGAACAATTGAATTTCCTATCAACAATATCAACTGTATCCACGAAACGTATCAAACTATGAAATCGAAGCATATCCCCCGCCGCAATGCACTCGCCCTTGCCCTTTGCCTGGTCGCCATCCTGAACGTATTGATCGAACGGAACAACACCCAAGCGGCCGGCTCTCCCAATTTCGTGTTTATCTTGAGCGACGATCAGGGCTGGCCCGCGACCTCGGTGCAAATGCACCCCACACGCCAAGACGCTAAGAGCGACTATTTCCAGACGCCGAATCTCGAACGTTTAGCAAGCCAGGCCATGCGCTTTAGCCAAGGCTACGCGCCAGCCGCTTTGTGCAACCCCACTCGCCGCAGCTTGCAGTTCGGTCAGATGCCCGTCCGCCAGGGCTCAGAAGGCTTTGACGCGTTGTATCCAGTCGGCAATACGCACCTCACCATTCCACGTTTGCTTAAATCGGTCGACCCTCGGTATGTCGCGGCGCACTTCGGGAAATGGGATCATCGCACCGACCTGGCGCCGGAACATCTCGGTTACGATTCCGGCGACGGCAATACAAGCAACGCCCCCGGCAGCATGACGTCTACTTTCGAGAAAACGGAAAAGTGGAGCAGCTACACGGTGACCGAGGACCCGAAGCGGATCTTCAGCATCACTGACCGCTCGCTCGATTTCATGATGAACAGCGTGAAGGAGGAGCGTCCCTTCTACCTCCAAATCTCGCACTATGCCGTCCACGTGACCATGCAAACTCGACGCGCCTCGCTCGAAAAATACAAGCGCTTGCCGAAAGGCGAAAAGCACAACGTGCCAGCCTTCGGCGGGATGACTGAGGACTTGGACGTCGGAGTTGGAAAAATCCTGGACATGATCGACGAACTGGGAATCGCCGACTCGACCTATGTAATCTACATGTCGGACAATGGAGCGGCGGGTTGGATTCCACCGAACACTTCCCGCAACCTCTCCAACCCCACCACCTACGAAAGACCCGGCCGCAATGCCCCACTACGCGGCGGTAAATGGGTGACATTCGAGGGCGGAATCCGCGTGCCGTTTATCGTGCGCGGACCGGGCGTAAAACCGAATTCATTTTGCAACGTGCCGGTAGTCGGGTGGGATCTCCTGCCAACGATTGCCGATATCGTGGGCTACCCAAAGCCCCTACCCGGCGATCTGGACGGTGGCAGCTTCCGAAGCTTGCTTGAAAATGAAGGACGGGGTTCCGTGCAACGGCCCAACTCGGGGCTCGTGTTTCACCGCTACAACGACAGATACCCGCACACATCCATCCGCGTGGGCGACTACAAACTCGTGAAATTCTGGCGCGAAGACAAAATGCTGCTCTTCAATTTGGAAAACGACCTAGGCGAAACGAAAGACCTGGTCGAGGCTGAGCCGCAAAAAGCGCGAGTACTGCACAAACAACTAATGGACTATCTTGAATCGGTCGACTCGGATGTGCTGACGCTCTATAAATAACGCTCTCTTCCTATCAACTCCCCTCCGAATCAAATCGGAACAATTGAATTTCCTATCAACCGCCGCAATTCCCGCTAGCTCATCGCACCTATTATTCCACTTGTTGCTAGATTGCCCCCTTACTCATTTGAATTTCACCGAGTACTTCTTAGGCAAGAGATCAAGGAATGCCCACAATACGCTTCCAGCATCCCGAAGCACACTTGATTGGTTAGTTTGGAGGTTACTATTATGTGGTTAAGGTTGTAGAGGAAGTCAAGGTTCTGGCGGAAGCCCTATGCGTGACTGTCCTCCCCAATCTTGTCACCTTCGTTCCCTCCATCTCGCATGAAGTGCGATGAAGGTGGCGTTTCTGGGATTTAGAGAGGCGTTAGCATACGCGTGGCAAAAGGAGTATATTACAGAACAAGAGCGTTCAAAGGAGAACGGTTTCGCTCAATCCCTCCCTCATTCGCCCCCCCTAATAGGGAACGGAGATTGGCGGCTAAATGGGGTTCCTCCGAGACACACAAAAGCCTATTCCCTCAAAAAGGTCTTCCATTTCTCAGCAACCCTCGACAGGGATAAATTCATGAAAGCACCACTAGTTCTGCTCACCGCCCTTTTTATTGCCTCCGCCCATCAGACTTTGTCGGGGGAGACTTCTGGGGATTGGACATATTCAGTCTCCGACAACCAAGCCACCATCACGGGCTATTCAGGTGCTGGCGGGGCGGTGGACATCC
>CAWVZQ010000523.1:0-2570 GCA_963934405.1 uncultured Opitutales bacterium
TAACCGTCATTTTACTCCATGGACTTGAACGACGCTAGAACGCTTCTCTGGTTGGCCTCCGCCCTCTACGGAGCGGCCTTGGTCGCGGGGCTATCGTTGGCCTCGAAGGAACGGAGATTGCCCTCGATGGTTCCGTTCGTCCTCATTCTATTCGCCTTCGTGAGTCACACGCGGGGCCTGTACATCCGAGGACTGGACGTCCACGGGTGCCCGCTCGGCAACGGAATGGAGCGCATCCAGTTCATCCTCTGGTCGGTGGTCACGGGATACCTGATCATGCGAATACTGTTTCGTCTCAATCTGCTTGGATCTTTTGCCGCGGGGCTTGCCGGGATCGGCGGGGCTCTTTCCCTTCTCAGTCCGGGCATGGACTCAAACTACTGGCTGGAATCCGGCTACCAACGACTCTTCTCGGGACCATGGATCGAGCTGCACGCCTCGGTGGCTATCTTCAGCTACGGTCTGTTCGCCTTGCTGGCAGTCGTGAGCGTCATGTACTTGGTTCAACAAAAGGCTCTGCAGGCCAAACGAACAGGAGCGCTGGGAGCCCACCTACCCTCCATTCATCAACTGGAGACGGCGAGCCAACGCCTGTTGCTCGTCGGAGTGATTTTTCTTTCGGTTTCCATCGTGGTCGGTTCCATGCACTGGACTCGATCCCCAGGGTCCATTAGCTCGGTCAAGCTGTGGGTTACGATCGGGCTGTGGATCGCCTACTGCGGCCTCTGGTACCTTCACTTCCGACAAAGATTTTACGGTAAAAAATTCGCCAATGCCTGCATCGCCCTGTTCGCGTTGGCCATACTTTCGCTCGGCTTCGTGCGCTCGGCTCCCCAACGTCAGGAAACTGCTCCTCAACCATCGATCGAAGATGCCAGCTGAACCGCCAAACCTATTCCTGCTCGGCAGCTCCCATCGGGTGGCCTCGCTGGAGGAGCGGGAACAAATAAGCCTGCCCGCCGATTCCATCGACGACTTTTACAAGGGCCTACAGGCGCTGCCCGGCCTAAAGGAGAGCCTAGTGCTGAACACCTGCAACCGAACGGAAATATACGTTTCGGGGAATGGTTCCCCCCCGCTTGGCCCGGTGAGCGAGTACTTGATGAACTTTCGCAAACTGGAGAATGAATTTCTGGAAAAGCACACCTATCGTCGACAAGGTGAAGCGGTAGTGAAGCACGCCTTCGAGGTAACCTCTGGAATCGATTCCCAGATGGTTGGCGAAACCGAGATTCTCGGCCAAGTCAAGGATGCCTATGACGACGCCCTAAACCGAGAAAGCACGGGGAAAGTCCTGAATCGAGTCTTTCAAAAGAGTTTCCAAGCCGCCAAGTGGGTCCGCACCAACACGGGAATTTCCCGTGGCCAAGTGAATCTCGGGAACGTGATCTGCGAATTGGCGCGCCGCATATTCGGCGATGTATCCGCCTGTCGTTTTCTGGTAGTCGGATCGGGCGAAGTAGCCGAGATGGCCTTGGATGCATTCGGTTCTCGGGGAGCGAGAGCCATTACGGTAACGGGCCGCACCTATGAAAAAGCCCGCGAATTGGCCGAGAAGTCAAAAGGTTCAGTACTCGGATTCGATTCGTTTCGGGACTCTCTCCACTTGTTCGACGTCGTTCTCTGTTCCACCTCAGGGGAAGACCCGATCCTTACTCGCGAAACCATTCGAAAGGCGATCGCCAAACGGCCGGCGCGTCCACTCTTCCTGATAGACGTCTCGATGCCTCGAGACGTGGAGCAAAGCGTGGGCGATCTGGAAAACGTGTACCTCTACAATCTGGACGACGTTTCTGCCATCGCGAACGAAAACCTAAAAAGTCGACAGGCCGAGGTGGCGAAGTGTCGAGAAGCTCTGGAGAAAAGAGCAGGGCAGATTTGGAATCAACTGCTCTTTTCCTCGAACCCGCCTTCCTGAATCAGCCATTCCGCCGCCGAGACATCGGCAGGTTGAGAGAGTAACCTTCGTAGGGAGGTGGAAGCTTTCATGGCCTTTTTCGCTTCCTCATTGTCGTCGATACAAGTTTCCAGGCGTTTGGCCAGAGCATCCGCCCGGGCCGCTCTCTGAATGAACTCTGGATAAGGAGGAGACTTCGGCAAAAGCAGGTTGGCCATGCCGAGATGGGGAACCTTGACGAGAAACCGTCCCAGCAAATAGGTCATGGGATGAGCCAGATATACAATGGCTCCGGGAATGCCCGCCAAAGCGCAAGCGAGGGACATTGTGCCCGAACTAGTGAGCACTACGGAACCGCTCGCGACCTTATCGTTGGAAAAGACTTCCACCTTTCCCTTCAGCTCAGAAAAACCATTCAGAATTTCACGGGCCAGTTCACCCACTTCACCGACAGGGCTCACGATCCGCGCGTGCCAATTGGGACGCTTGCGAGACACCTGTACAAAAGCCTGCAGTAAGACGGGCAAAATTCGAGAGACCGGTTGACGACGGCTACCGGGCAAGAGAAGAACGGGCGCCTCCGGATCGTAACGCAAGGTGGGCTCGTAATCCTCCCGAGCAAAGGGATGACCAACGAAACGGACGGAAAGGTCGACGTCGGCATAAGTTTCGA
>CAWVZQ010000524.1:0-2568 GCA_963934405.1 uncultured Opitutales bacterium
CCGGGTACTACGTCACCAACAAGAGCAAGACGGACTACAACTTCATCCCGACGAGCAAGCTCTATCACGGCAGCGACTGGAAGAAGGCGCCTGCCGATCAACCAATCTTCGCTCAATTCCAACTTAGTGGCGGAAAGAACCGTAAAGCGAAAAGCCATGCCGATCCGGACAAGGTGGTCCTGCCGCCTTACTATCCCGATCACCCTGTGCTCCGTCAGGACTGGGCGAAGTATTTGGACTCCTGGGTCAAGACCGATGAAGAGGTTGGGCGGATTCTTGGAGACCTCGAGAAGGATGGGCGACTGGACTCGACTGCGGTCTTTCTTTGGACGGACCACGGCGTCAGCCACTTGCGGGGCAAGCAGTTCCTCTATGAAGAAGGCATGCGCGTTCCCATGGTCATACGCCTGCCGAAGAAACAACACAAGGGCACGGTGAGGGACGAGCTTGTCGAGCACATCGACGTCGCCGCTTGCTCGCTTAAATTGGCCGGCATCAAGATACCCCCCAACGTGCAGGGTCGAGACTTTCTGGCGGCTGACTACAAGCCGCGGAAATTTGTCTTTGCGGGACGTGACCGCTGCGACGAGACGGTCGACGTCCTGCGTTGCGTACGTGATTCCCGCTATAAGTACGTCCGTAACTTCATGTCGCACGTTCCCCATGCCCAACCCAGCCAGTACAAAGACGGCAAGAAGATCGTGCAGGTCATGCGCTCTTTGCACGAGGAAGGTAAGCTCAACAAGCAACAGTCGCGCCCCTTTGCCTCCCGGCGCCCGCCGGAAGAACTCTATGACCTGCAGAGCGATCCGCATGAACTGGTGAACTTAGCTCAGGCACCAAAGTCTCAAGAGCGTTTGGTTGCCATGCGCAAGGTCCTCTCCCGGCGCATGACGGAGACGCGCGACATGGGCTTGATCCCGGAGCCGATTCTGGAGGACGTCGGGCGGGAGGCGGGAAACAAATACCTGGCCTTTCTCAAAACCGACCGTAGCAAGCAAACACGTCGATTGATCGAGGTGATCACCGCCGGCGAAGCAAACGAGGCTGCCAAGCTATTGGACTTCGCCAAATCTGCGGATCCATCGACTCGTTACTGGGCGGCCGTTTGGTTGGGGGTCAACAATACGGCAAAAAGCAAATCCACGCTGCTGAAACTGACCTCTGATACCGTGCCCGCCGTCCGTGTCGCGGCGGCCCAGGCCTTGTGCAAGTTAGGCGATATGGACTACTTGAAGCGATTGGTCGAGCATATCAAGGATCCGAACTTGCTTGTAGGGATGTTCGCCCTGCGGGCCATCGAGGAACTCGGCGATGCCGGCAAAGCCCACCTCGAAGCGATTGCCACGGCCCAGAAGTCGAAATACGAATTCTCCCGACGCATCGCAAGGCGATTGACCGCCAAGTGGCGTTGAGGTTAGGGATTCAACCTTCTCCTTCAACGCATATATCATAAAACCCATCATGCAACGATTCCTTCTGCCGACCCTGCTCGCCTTCTTGCCATTCGTCACCCAAGCCAACGACAACTTCGATATCCTCAAAAACTCCAAGAAGATCGTCTTCTTCGGGGACAGCATCACCTACGGTGGCGAGTACGTTATTTTTTTCGAGAGATGGTTGACGGTCAATCACCCGAAGCTCAGCCCGGAGGTATTGAACCAGGGCATCCCGAGCGAAACCATATCCGGGTTGTCCGAGCCCGGACACCTCAGGCATGGCTTTCCGCGGCCCGATATGCACGAGCGCGTGGACCGTGCCCTGAAGGCTTTGAATTCCGACCTCGTCATCGCCTGCTACGGGATCAACTGTGGGATCTATATGCCACTCGACGATGAACGCTTCGCCAAGTACAAGGAGGGTGTGCAACGCCTGAAAAATAAGGTCGAGGCACAGGGAGGGAAGATCATCTTCATGACCCCGCCAGTCTACGACAAACCCAACCCCAAGTTCGATTACGACGACGTCATGGCCGCCTACGCCACGTGGCTGGTCTCGAAACGCAAGGACGGATGGAAAGTGATCGACCTGCACACTGTGATGAAGGAATCCTTAGCCGAGAAACGGGAGAAGGATCCGAAGTTCAAGTACTCCCGCGACGGTGTCCACCCAGGAGCCGAGGGACATGAATTGATGGCTCAACAAATCATCGACTTCTTCGCAGTCAAACCACCCCTCAAAGATCCGCACCCCAATGCCTATGGTCGGATGATGATGTTCCTGCGCGAGCGCATGCGGGCAAAACGGGATGCCTGGCTGACCGAGATCGGGCACAAGCGCCCGATGCGGAAGGGCAAGCCATTGGCGGAAGCAAACAAGATCGCCGCTGAGAACACCGTGCGCATCAAACAAAACCTCGAAACCATCCTCAAGCAAGCCAAGTAAAACTGATTTAATTCCCATCCATGAAACCATCCTCTCTTCTGCTCACAGTCCTCCTCGCCATCCCATGCCTTGCCTTCGGGGCCAAGGATAAGCCAAACGTCCTGCTCCTTTCGATCGACGATTTGAATGACTGGGTCGGTTGCCTCGGCGGTCACCCCCAAGCCAAGACCCCCAATATCGACC
>CAWVZQ010000525.1:0-2566 GCA_963934405.1 uncultured Opitutales bacterium
CTACCCGGAAAACGCGGGCAACTACTACAAGGACCAGCTCATCGAGACCAATGGCGGCAAGCCCGTCATGACCACCGGGTACTCGACCGACAACTACACCCGTTGGGCGATTGATTACCTCAAGGGCGAACAACGCGACCCGAAGAAACCATGGTACCTCTGGGTGTGCTACGGTGCGGTGCACGGACCATTCACGCCGGCCAATCGGCATCTCGAGGCCTATTCCGACGCCAAGGTTCCAATTCCCGCCGACATCTATCCGCCGCGCCCCGGCAAACCCGCTTTCATGCAGGAGATCTCCCGATGGTACAAAGGGGACGATGGTCTGCCTCACAAAAAGGGTCTTCGAAGGGCCACGGGCGAGCAAAGCCCTGGTCGAGGCATCCACGGCAGCGACTTGAACAGTTGGGTGCGCCAATACCAACAGGGCGTGCTGGCTCTCGACGAAAGCGTCGGCAAGTTGATCCAGGCACTCAAGGAAACCGGCCAATACGACAATACTTTGATCGTCTTCACAGCTGACCAGGGTTTTGCCTGGGGCCAGCATGGCTTTCGTTCCAAGGTGGCTGCCTACGACGCCAACATACGGTGCCCCTTCATCGTGTCCATGCCTTCACAATTGCCCAGTGGCAAGACCTGCGCCTCGCCGGTCAGTGGAGTGGACGTCGCGCCCACCTTCTTTTCCTTTGCGGGAATCGATTTGCCTTGGGAAATGCATGGCCGTGACCTCACTCCCTTGCTGAAGAAGCCCGAGCAGGCCAAGAAGCGCTCCGTCCTGACCGTGTTCACGGGGCGCAAGTACGGTTCCGACACCGACGCCATACCAACCGACTTGAAGGAGTTGCGCAAAGTGGCCGAGGTGCCGTGGTACGCTTCCCTGCACGATGGTCGCTACAAATACATTCGCACCTTCGAGAAAGACGAGATCGAAGAACTGTACGACCTCCAAAAGGATCCCGAGGAGTTGACCAATATCGCTCTGCTCAAAAAACATGGCGCCCGCTTGGCCGAAATGCGTGGACAAACCATCGCCGAACTGAAGCGGACCAAGGCGGGATTCGTCGACAACTTGCCGCCCACGGGGACCGAGAAGCGCGTTCGCTGAGCTTGGAGTCAGAGCCCCTCGGCGAATTTCATCAGGCGTTGGCCGAGGGTTTGCTCGAATTTCCCGTTCTTGGGTTCCCCGTTTTGCAGGATGACGTAACCGACGTCGTCCTTGATGCGGTATTGCATGACCGTTGAGACCCCTGGGTCACCCCCGTCGTGTCCCATCGTCTTGGCTCCACCCAGTTTGTCGAAATACCATACCAGCCCCTGCTTCGAGTCAGCCTTGGGAAACGGGATCTTTCGTATTTGACGGACGGTCTCCGTTTTCAATAAGCGCGTCCCTTCGAGTTGGCCGTCCCCGATGAAGGACAGGAGAAAACGAGCCAGGTGCGGGGCGGTGACCCGCAAGGTGCCGGATGGGAAATCAAGGTATCCGTGGTGGCCCAATGGCTTGAAGACACCGGTCTTCTTCTTGAACCCGTAGGGCATGGCGAGCTTGGTCTGATCCATGCCCTTCAGGCGGAACGAACTTCCTTGCATGCCGAGCGGATCGAAGATGCCTTTTTGACAGAGCGTCTCGAACGAGGTCTTTGCCTTGGCCTCCGCCAGATACGCGGCCAGGGCCACCCCCACGTTGCTATACTGGCTCTTTGTTCCTGGCGCCCATTGATAAAAGCTTTTCTTGGCGCTGTAGTATTCTCCCTTGGGTTGGAGATAGGCGGCGAGGGATTCGCCCAGCGGCTTGGGGAAGTCGCCATTTTTCACCCAAGTTTCCTCCAACAGGTTCCAGTTGTCGCGTATGCCGGAGGTGTGGGTGAGGAGGTGTTTTAGGGTGATCGGAACCTTCGGGTGTTTGGGATTCCGGACGGGGAAGGGGAGCACCTCGTTGAGATCCGCGTCGAGGGATAGCTTCCCTTGCTCAACCAACTGCATCACGACGCAGGCTGTCACGGGTTTCGATACCGAGGCGACCTGAAACAGGGTCTCGTTGGTGACGGGTATCTTTTGCTCTCGGTTGGCCCATCCGTAGGCTCCCGTCCAAAGCACTTTGTCCTTCTTTACCACCGCAGCCGCCAAGCCAGGTACCTTGGCTTCCTTCATGCCGTCGAGAATGAAACGATCCAAGTCGCTCGGTTTTTTTGGGCCAGGCAAGATGTCGATGTCCTGAGCTACGCTAGGAAGCACAAGGCCGCTGAGCAGGGCGAGAATTGTTACGAATTGTTTCATGATGTTAAATACGGACAATAGGTGTAAGGGGGGCACCGATTCGCTAGCTTCAAGAACACTTGAGAACAATTTAATGTTTCTTTGGTAGGATTTTGCCTGTCCGAGTAGGGATTACTCCGGCACTTTTCTCTTGATTCCCTTGTGCTTTTTGATCGTCGTCCAGTCGTGCGTTTTCGTGTGATCGTCATCGATGGCCACTTTCACGAAACGGCGGGCCTGAGCTTTTGCCAAATCGATTTGAAACAACGCGTTATGTCCTCCTGCCCCGTCGCTGTTGTTCATGGAGAGTTCC
>CAWVZQ010000526.1:0-2566 GCA_963934405.1 uncultured Opitutales bacterium
GCCTTGGTCTCGAAACCGTAATATGGACTGTTGTAAATGATGGAGGGAAGCCCATCTCCTGCCGCAAGGATACCAGCGAAATGATGGCGCTGGGCAGCGGACGAGGTGCCTCTGGAAAGTACCCGTGGAATAACCATTAGTCCTGCGGCTCCGACCTCCTTGGCATGGGCGGCGTGGGCGGCGGCAAGCTTTGGGTTTTGGGCACCCGTACCTACAACGACGGGCACGCCTGCATCCACAAGCTTTGAAACTCCCTCTTGCCTCTGGGCGTCAGTAAGCAGAGGCCAGTCCCCCATGGAACCACAATAGACAACCGCCGACATGCCGAGTTCCACCATTTCGAGCCCTTTGGCAACCAAGGCATCGAAATCCGGTTCGCGAGCCGCGTTACAAGGTGTCATGAGAGCGGGAATAACCCCGTTGTAGATATTTAAATTCATAGAATGTAAAGTTGTTGTAGCTTCAAGAATTACCGGACGATGGTCAACGCCAAGAAAGGGAGGGTTTCATTTCTTCTTTCCCTTCTTTTTATTCTCATTTCCGTAATTCCTCATAATCTCGAAAACATCTTCATAGCCCGTGCCGGGCATTGCGTTCCCACCTGGAACGAACTCCCCATAGGGACGGTTCGGAAAACGTTGCAACTCGTCGGCAAGGGTAGACTTCATGGACTCGAGAGTGGAGGAGTGAAGGTTCTTGCCCGCAAGATTGACTCGTGACTCGGCTTTTAATCGTAGATCGTAAAGTTGATCGAAGGAAAGAGCGTCCGGATTTCCCAGGACAGCCCGAGAGGAAGCGCCGCCATCCAAACCCGAGACCTCTCGCAGATAGCTACGTTCACGTTTGCGGACGCCCTCGACCTGTTCCTTGGTATACCGCAAGGCAAGGTAGCTGAATTGCTTGGTCTTCACCGAACGCGCGGCCCCAAGCTCGGCATAGACATGCGAGCGAACTGGGGCATCAGGCTTTTCGAAGAGCGGAGCTATCGAAGTCCCATCCATTTTGTAATCGTCAGGAGGGTTGATTCCAGCGACATCGAACCAAGTAGGCACGAAATCGGTATTCTGTATGAGCTCGTCGCACCGGATGCCAGCGGGCACCTGGGCCGGCCAACGGATGAGACATGGGACTTCCGTGCCCTTTTCCTTATAGAGGGAACCCTTGTTGCCCGAACCGTGGTCTGCAGTGAAGAGCACAAGCGTATTTTCGGCAATGCCAAGCTCCTCCAACTTGTCGAGAAGAACGCCCAGTGAATCATCCATCCAGAGGTATCCGGCCTCGTTCTTGGTAAGACCTGCCTTGCTAATCCGTTCCATCACGCTTTTCCGTGGAGGCATAACGCCAAGTTCCTGCCCGATAATTCCTTCGCCAGTCACCTTGGGAAAATCAAGCGACTTGAGCCATTGGCCATTCGGACCATGCAAAAGCGTGGTACAGTAATGAAGGTAGAATGGTTTGTCCTTGTGCAACTCAAGGAACTCCACGGCGGCGGCAATCGTCCACTCGGGATTATGGTACTGGAACGGAGACTTGGTATTTGACCAGTAAAGATTCTTAACCCAAGTGAAACCGCGTTCCATCACCATCTTTCGATAGCCTTTCTCGTTGCTGAACTTCATCCGATTGACCTCCTCGGAAAAAGTCACGTTCTTGGGATCGTCGACGAGACCGTATTTCCGCTGCAACGACTTGTCGCTAACGTCGGGCCCAACGTGATACTTACCGACGAAACCCGTGGCATAGCCATTGTTCGAGAAAACACCCCCGACATTCATGTTGTCCGGCTCCAGCTCGACGTTGAATCCGGGGGATGCTTGGAGTCCCTTCGGAAAAAGATCGAGGTATTTTTTGCAGTAGGACGAACCCGCATAACGCCCAGTAAGGAATGTGTAACGGGACGGAGTACAAACAGTGCTGGTGACGTGCGCGTGGTGAAAGATCATACCCTCTCGAGCCATCCGGTCAAGATTCGGAGTAAGCGCCTTGCCCCCATACACGCTAGTTTCATATTTGTCGTAGTCATCTACAAGAAAGACGATGACGTTCGGCTTTTTATTTTCGGCCACAAGCAAGGAACTGAGACAGATCGAAAACAATCCAGCCAGACAGAATAGGCTTCTTATAAATAACATCGACCATTACACAGACGTTTTGACAGTGCCTAGGCAAACTTGTTCGCTTAATAGGAAACTCGACATGAACAAACTCCCGATTCCTTCCACTGACCCCACGCCCATCTTTGAACATTTCAGGGGTGCCCACGGCACTGAGTTGCTCGTCGCCGCCACCTGTCACTTTGGCCTATTCGACAAGTTGAGCGAAGGCCCGCTTGCAAGAGGTGAATTAAAGGAAGCCCTGGAGTTGAAAGAACGCCCATTCGTCGTACTGACCACAGCGCTAAGGGCAGTAGGTTTGCTGGAGAAGGATTCGGAAGAACGCTTCATCGCCACCCACCTCGCCCTCGAACACCTTCCGAGCAACTCTGACTTTGCCGTAAACAATTACATCGGTCTCGCCGCCGACTCCCCAAACGTTCTAGCCATGGTCGAGCGCCTGCGAACGAACA
>CAWVZQ010000527.1:0-2564 GCA_963934405.1 uncultured Opitutales bacterium
GTCTACGTCGACGGAAACTTGACTGGCCAAACTGCGTTTGCCGCAGGAGCGGGAGCAACCATATCCGCCTTGCCCTGGACACTGGCGCAAGGCCTTGTGGAATCTGCTCTCGACGAAGTTCAGCTCGCTTCCGGATCCCGATCCGATGCTTGGATAAAGGCATCTTACGACAACCAAAAGCCAACCCCGGCTTTCCCCTTTTATACTCCCGTGATCGGTCCAAATGCGATCACCACGGAATTGATCTTCACCACGGATGCCGATCAACCGTTCAGTCACGACGTAAACGCCACCACTCCTCCCCTCGCCTTCACGGCTATGGGTCTCCCCGGTGGTCTTATTCTGAATCCCGAGGATGGAGTGATTTCCGGAACGCCGTCACGCTCAGGCATATTCGAGGCCACCGTCACAGCAATCTATGCAAACGGCCAGAACCCGTTTGAAAAGCATACCTTTACCGTCACTGCGGTACCCCCGCAAATCGCCATTCGTAGCTTGACTACAACCTCCTCCACGTCCACCGCGATCGAATACGAAATAATCGCCCCGGGTGGAGAAGATCCCGAGGTATTCCTAGTCACCGACGTCGCGGACAAGGAAAAGGACTTATATGACTGGGCTCGCCGTATTGAGGAAGGCGCCAAAGGATTGGGCGTCTACACCACTACCTTTGGCGACCTGACACCCGGGATGACCTACTACCTGCGTTTGATGGCTAGAAATACAGCGGGCGAAGTCTGGACCGGAGTCACCTCGTTCGTTCGAACTCAGCCCCTGCTAAGCGACCTGCCCGGTGACCCCGGCATTTGGCTGGATGCAACCGATATTGATGCCGACGATGCTCCCGATGGTCTCACTGCAGGCTCCACAGTCTCAGGATGGCTCGATAAATCCTCATACGCTCGGCACATGACGAACGTCGACGGCGACCCCATGGTGGCGCTCTCAATCTTGAACAACAAGCCGGTAATCGATTATGATGGCAACGACCGCATGTACACCTCCTACGACTTCCGTGCAAACAACTCGGCAGATTGGAGAGCAGGCGGATACACTGCCTTTGGCATATCTCGGTACACGGGAGGTAAAAATTCGCGACTAATCACGTCAAATGGAGGCAACTGGCTATTTGGCCATCACGGTAATAGAATTGCTCGCTATCACTTCGACGGATGGATTGATCAAGGAACGACTGCAGACACTAATTTCCATTTATTTGAAGCCCGCCACCAAGGAAAGAACCTCGCGGCAGATCCATCCTGTGAAGTATGGAATGACGGTATTGAAGGTTCCTATACGCCAGGATCCAAGACTGGTTCGAACAACGATTGGTTCATGCCGCAAAGGCTATCGTTTGGCGCCATGAATAGTGTCACGCAAGAATCATCCAAGGGACAAGTAGCGGAGTTCATAATGTTTCACGGTCTTCTGAGCGATGAAAATCGCTTGAAAATCGAAGGTTATCTGGCGCACAAATGGGGTACGCCTCTGCCCGCCAACCACCCGTGGAAAGATTCCAAACCTAGCTTCGGAACCACCGTTACCTCTGGTTCCACCCATAAATTCACATCCCCAAAGACGACTGTGCCAACCGTGATCAACCGCCCCCCGAGCAACGTCGACAATGATTCCGCCAGTCTCAACGGACGCCTCGCCGATCCGGGTACAGGTATCGTGCTTGGTCCATTTACGCCTTTGGCATATGGGGGACTAAAACTCTGGCTGGATGCCTCCGACGTGGACGGGGATGATTTGGAAGACGCCATTTTGCCGGGAACGCGAATCGATAATTGGGCAGACAAGTCGGGGAGGGAAAACAACGCCACCCAACCGACGATGGGCAATCAACCGACTTACCTTCCGGGTATTATCAACGGACTTGGAGCCATCCGATTCGATGGTACCGATGATTTCGTCTCCTTCCCCACAATGATCGACATACGAACCGTGTTCTTGGCATTGAACCGGACCGTAAACAACGAAGCCTTCCTGTTGGGTGACCTTACTACTTTTGACTTTCATTCCGCCAACGGGCGCGTCTGGTCCATCGCCAATGCTCATCCCGACCTGTACAACGGGATCCTGCGCGTAAACGGCAACCAACGAGATGGTCTCATCACTGATTTCTCCACGGGTGAAGTGAGTGTAGTTGCGGTGCGACCCAACGGTCCCGTCCAAGCAAGCAATTTCACCAACGACAGGAACATTGCAAACCGCTACTGGAATGGTGAATTGGCCGAATTGCTCATCTACTCCGAGTCGCTCTCGGATGAAGACATGATAGGCATCGAAGCTTACCTCGCCCACAAGTGGGGAGCTCAGAATCGTCTGCCGGGAGCGCACGCTTTCAAAAACCAAGCACCCATGAACGTAAATCGTGCAGCCAACGTAAAAGTTTACTGGGGAGCAAACGACGGCGGTGCCAATCCCACCAACTGGGACAATGACGTGGACGCAGGAATTGCAGTTGTTGGACTAACCAAAATGACTAGTGGAGTTACGGTAATTGCGGATCCCGCCCCCAACCAAGACCCGACCACGTATCCTGCCCAAAAACTATTGGA
>CAWVZQ010000528.1:0-2557 GCA_963934405.1 uncultured Opitutales bacterium
AAGGACTCGCTCTGGTCAAACTTGACGACAGCCTTTTCGTTCAGGCTGTCGGGTTGCCAGACTGGCATACTTGAAGAGGTTCCTTGGATGGGGTTGTTAGTATTGCCTGACTTGTCTCCCCACAAACTGATCCGATTTCCAGGTAGGAAATCAGTAGGTTCGTCTCGATATTGATCAGCGTTGACGTCGTTACCATCGAACCAGAGCTTGAGCCCGGGAGTGGAATCCCTAAAAAGATTTCCGTAACCTACTGTAAAGGATTGCGTGGCGGTCGTAGCCGTTTCGTAGCGAGAGTCACCAAGCTGTAAGGCTGTGATTGTTACTAATCCGGGTCCATGTACGCTTACCGTGTTTCCATTCACGGTGGCAATTGCGGCGTCGGATGTGGCAAAGATCACCGGGAGACCAGAGCTGGAGTTGGCGTCAATGGTAAATGGGAAGTCGCCCACGGAGTGATCGATAATCGAGGTGAAGCTTATACTTTGTGCGACTTTGACTACAGTCAGGTAATTGTCGACCGGAAGTGCTGCGGCGTATGTGTCGTCACCTGCTTGGTGTGCAGTAATTTTTGTAGTTCCTGCCCCTATGATTTCGATGTTATCGAAGTCTCCACCAGCCTGTCCGTAAATCGTGTATATTTCAGAATCAGAGAGTGAAGTGCCGTAAATTCGTAGGTCGTCCACTCGTCCTTGAACTGAACCGGAGGGATCTCCCAAACGCAGATCAGATAGTCTTGATGAAAGAGTTGATCCGCTTAAATTGGCGTCCGTTATTTCGCTCGTCTTGTTACCTTCGGCGTAGAGGGTAAGGGTGGCATTGTTTTCGCGATAGGCTAGAGCGAGGTGAGTCCATTTGTCGTTGGTGAGGACGGGTGAAGAAGAGGTAAGGGAAACGGTTTCAGTGCCGCCATCCTTGTGGAAAACTACTTTTACGTGACCATCTGAGGCATCCTGTTCAATGCGAAATACCTTCATGCTTGGGATATTGTCCTTTGCGAGGATGACACCTCCATCGATTGTTACATCGTCTGAACGAACCCAAAGGCTAACAGTAAAGTCTCCTGAGATCGGAACGCCCCCGAGGTGAGCGTAACCGCTAGGCGGGTTCAGATTAATGGAATTTCCGAACTTTCCTGTGATCCATGCCTTGTTTGCACCCGTACCTGCCAGTCCTACAAGCGTTCCATCGTAATTGCCGAGTTCATCCCGAACCGAGTTGTATAGTTCCTCATCAAACTTCCAGTAGGCTTGAAGGTTTTCCTGAGCGGTAACTTTGAGGCGGGCGACATTTGGATTCTCGATTTGGTAACGAAGTGGTAGGTCGGTGGCGTTTCCATCTTCATCTATGGAACGACCTAGCAAGACGAATGGGAGTGAGTCGGCTGCAACATTAGTCAAGTTTTGGTCAAAAACGAGTGACTGTGATTTCTTGTCGCTGACCGTGAGAATCCCGTCAAGATATGTAAAGAAATAATTGGCTGCCGTGGCGCCTGAAGGCGTTAATGGGTAATCTCCTGCCGCACTGGCAGGTGTTGCAGGAGTTGTAACGATTACGGTGCCGGTTATGACGCTGGCGTTTTCACCATTTACAAAACCTGACAACGTATAGGTGAGAGCGGGGTTGGCTATACCTGTTTTACGGAACTGATTGTGTGCCTGGACTATCAACTCGGCTTTCCCGATTTGGATTTGCCTCAGGACGGGTTCAGCAGGGAACCAGTTGTTGTCGCCTGGTTGAGTAACTCGAATGCCTACCATGCCCGGTCCCTTGACTGTCATGTTGTTGCCTACCAGATCGACGGCTAGAGATCCGGATACAACTTGAAAGGTTACCGGTAATCCGGAAGTAGCCGATGCATTCAGATCGATGGGAGTTACTCCGTACCGGAGTCCGGCAAGGGTTTGGTCGAAGGTAATGCTTTGACGACCCCGCAGAACTTGCAAGGTTATGATTTCTGAATCTTGGCCGGATGCGTTGGCCACGGTCACTTCCACATTGAAAGAGCCAGTGGCTTCGGGTTTGCCGGAAATTATGCCCGTAGAGTAGTCCACCACGAGTCCCGGCGGAAGATTGGTCGCGTTGAAATCGATGGGCCCTTTGGTCGCGGCAATCTGATAGGAGTAGTCCGTTCCGTAACGTGCAACGAGGGCGGAGTCACTCAGGTTATAGATGTCATCCAGTTCTATAAGAGTGAGAGCTCTACCGAAAATTCGAAAATCATCGAATTCTCCCTCAGTCATGCGACCGCTGCCCGGCATGCCGCCCAAGTACATGAAATAGTTAAGTCCTTCCCAAGTGAGTGGTCCGACCGCTGAAACTGACGCGGCTTCGACTCGGTTTAAATAAAGCCGGAGCTTTGTCCCGTCGTAGCTGACGCAGTAGTGATTCCATTCATCCATAATGAAGGGAACGAGTGAGGTGTTGACCCAAGAGCCTGAAATGTGAGCTCTAGCTCGGGCGAATCCATCATTTGCTTCGACTATGATTTGGCCGCTTTTCAAGAGATCGGCAGACAAGTCGCTTGTTTTTGCCCAAAAGGTTATGGCGAAGGGACCTC
>CAWVZQ010000529.1:0-2553 GCA_963934405.1 uncultured Opitutales bacterium
GATGTTAACTCACACCTTGCTTCGACGGTAGTAGATCGAGTTCTGGGAGGGCGTGGTTCTACCACCCCGGAAGAGCGTGGACTCACTGATATCGAAAAAGCCTTGGTGGATGATTTCAACGTAATTATTCTGGAAGAGTGGTGTAAGCAGTGGCAGGATCTCATGCCCCTTCATCCATCCATCATCGGCAATGAGACCAGCGGTCGGTTTCTCCAAACGTCTCCACCCGATGCAATGATGTTAATTTTAAATATGGAAGCTTCGTTCGGAGATGTTACGGGGCCAGTTAGGATCGCTATTCCATATTATACGCTTGAACCTCTGATGACCCGAATGCTCGCCCCGGACAAAAACTTGGAGCAGAGTTCGGCCAAACCCGCTCGATGGCAAGATGTCTACGATGGCATACTTGTCCCATTGTCGGCCGAGTGGGATGCTTTCGAGTTATCCGTTCGGGATCTTATGGCACTGCGTGTGGACGATGTGGTAGAGATGCCTCCTCGACTGATCAGCGAAACTAAAATTAGAATTGAAGATCGAACGTGTTTTGTCGGGGAAATCGGATTAGAGGGAGAGCAAGTCGCTTTTAAAGTGAACGAAAGTTGCATTGAGGCAAACAACCTATTGGGGAAAAGTCATGGATAGCAGGAAAATGGATATAGTGATGGACGTCAAAGTGAAGGCGACCGTACAATTGGGAACTGCAGAGCTCCCTATGAGAGAGGTCGTTGAATTGAGCCCTGGAGCACAGATTCAATTGAAGCAGAATGCGAAGGATCCTGTCGGTCTTTTAGTTAACGGTAAATTGATCGCTTACGGTGAAGTCGTCGTAGTGAACGATCGTTTTGGCTTGAAGATAACGGAGATTGTGGATTCCGCCACGTGAATGTTTCGCCATTTGCGATGCTTGCTTTTGTTGCAGCATCGCCACCTTTGGCAACCAGTGCATGGGCTTTGGATCTTTTGGCGGTTTCTGAAACACCACCAACACTAACAGGGGCTGGAGATTTATTGTGGTTGTGGGCCAAGGTCATTGCTTTTCTGGCCTTTCTTGGGTCGGGTGCCCTCTTGCTCAATCATTTTTACAAACGAAAGCGTTTCGGAGTGAGAGTCAATGCTACTGGGAAAATCCATCTCGCCGATACATGTGCTTTGGGCAATAGGCAGTTTCTAGTTGTGGCTGAATTTGAAAAAGAACGCCATTTACTAGGCGTGAGTCAGAATGCCATTAACCATCTTTCACAATTGAAGGATTCGAATGCTGCTGAGAATGACTTCGAGAAGGTACTTGGTACTGCGGAGGAAAGTGGTGATCACTCTGGGGAGGGAATCCATTGAGACTTCTTAGGAGGCGTAGATGGCTCAACTTGTGTTTGCCGGTATTAGCGATTGCGTTTCTTTTACTGTGTTCGGGAGATGCCTTTGCCCAGACCACTGGAACGGGTGCTCCTGGTCTCAGGATAGATGTTTCAGGTTCAAACGACGAAGGGGATTTCGGTGTCGCGATCCAGCTCGTCGTCGCCATGACGATCCTGACTCTCGGACCATCTGTCATCATGATGATGACTTGTTTTACCCGGATTGTAATCGTTCTCGGTTTTGTTCGTAACGCGATTGGCGTTAATGCCGCTCCTTCCAGTCAGATTATAATTGGCTTGGCGCTCTTCCTCACCTTTTTCGTTATGGGTCCCGTCTGGAATCGAATCTATGACGATGCCGCGACGCCTTACATGGCGGGTGAAATGAAGTCTGGCGACGCACTTTTGGTCGCTACTGCTCACCTGAAGGATTTTATGATGAATCAGACACGGCAGGCGGACGCGCAATTCTTTTTGGAAATCTCCCGTCAAGGAGCTATGACACGAGAAGAAATTCCTCTAAGCGTGGTCGTTCCATCTTTTGTTCTTAGTGAGCTTAGAACTGCTTTCCAGATGGGTTTTCTCATATTTATCCCCTTCATTATCGTGGATTTCATTGTGGCTTCATCCTTGATGTCCATGGGAATGATGATGATGCCCCCCGTTGTTATCTCCATGCCATTCAAATTGCTTTTGTTTGTCTTGGTGGATGGTTGGTATCTGGTGATTCAATCGCTCGTTAATAGTTTCAACGTGGGCTAAGATAACCCAACGCAAAAGGAGAACAAAGTCATGACGATGGAAATGGCCGTCGATATTATGAGGAACCTCTTGCAGACGGGGCTGCTTTTGGCGGTTCCTATCTTGGGTACAGCGACTGTTGTTGGGTTGATCGTTAGTCTTATTCAGTCAATAACGAGTCTTCAGGAGCAAACCCTTACCTTCGTACCCAAACTGATTTGTGTTTCACTGGCGATTATTGTTTCGGCCAATTTCATTTTGCGAACATTGATGGAGTTTTGCGTTTCGATGTTTAACCTCATCCCCGCGATGGCGCAATGACGATCGAGGCTTCCGATATTATCGTATGGGTTCTCGTTTTTTTACGAACGGGTGCATTCTTTATGGGCATTCCCTTGTTCGCAGGAAAGATGATTCCCAAACGCTTTCGCCTATGTTTTGCTTTGCTTTTGGC
>CAWVZQ010000530.1:0-2552 GCA_963934405.1 uncultured Opitutales bacterium
CTCACACTCTCCCTCGTCGCTTGCCTAGCAGGCGGAACGATCATGGCCCAAAAGGTAAAGAAACCGGCTCGAGTCGGCCCCATGACTCCCATCGAGGACGTTGCAGGCTTGCCGAGAATACTTGTGATCGGGGATTCCATTTCGATCGGCTATACAATGCCCACCCGAGCCTTGCTCAAGGGGAAAGCGAACCTGCACAGGATTCCGACCAACGGCGGGCCGACCACCAAGGGCTTGGCGGAGATCGACAAGTGGTTGGGCAAAAGCAAATGGGACCTGATCCACTTCAACTGGGGTTTGCACGACTTGAAGTACATGGGGCCGAAAGGCGAAAACCTCTACCCCAAGGAAAAGGGAGGCAAACCGCAGGTGGCAATCGAGGATTACGAAAAGAACCTGAACAAATTGGTGGCCCGCATGAAAAAGACGGGAGCAAAACTGGTCTGGCGCAACACGACGCCGGTGCCACCCGGCTCGAAGGGACGCTACGTCGGGGATTCCGTACTCTACAACGAAGCGGCCGCACGAGTGATGAAGAAGCACGAGGTGCCCACCCTAGACCTCTTTACCCCAAGCAAGAAGAACATGAAGACGTGGATGCGCCCCGCCAACGTGCACTACTTCCCCGCAGGTTCCCAAGCACTGGCGAAACTGGTTGTAGCCGACGCTCTTAACAGGCTGGAAAAGTAGGCCCTGGGTCGGCCGATTTCGCCAGTCGTTAGGCGATGGCCCGGTAGAAATCTTCGAAGGACGCGTAACCTGCAAGTTCGGAGCGGGCGTTGTCGCAGCGCTCCTTGGAAGCGATTCCCACGTTTTCGGCGAGAAAAAGAATGTACAGGGCAACGTTCTTAGCGAATAGAAGGCGGCCCTCGTCACTGATCGAGTAAAAGCGCGCCCGTTGAAGGTATCCTGCGGGTGAATGATCCCCAAGGGCGGATTTCTCGGCCCTGCCGTCAGCGGCGAGAACGTAGAGAAAGTTGTACTCGAACCAAAAAACATGGTCGGGAGAAGGATTCAAAGCCTGCAGGGCTGAACGACAGGAATCGGCATCGGCATAAACTTCGGGATCGGCTCCGGTGGCGGACAGGGTGTCGGAAACGAACTCGCGAGCCATTTTGCGCTCGGTATCGTCCTCGGCGAAACATCCCGCAACAGCCAAGTCGAGAGTAAAGGCGTACCAATCTCTCCAAAGGGATTGGTCGGACGCATTGGTCGAGGCGTGAAGAGCTACGCCCATCTCGTAGGTGTAGCGACCGCTGGTCTTTATCTCAAGCCTGCTGCCCGTCATTTCGCCGACGACTTGGTAGTTTTCGGCGGATTTGCCCGAACCCGAGTGAAAACCGATGGACACCCCGAACTTCTCGCAGACCGACCAGATGCGGGCAACCATGCTGCGAAGCTCGTCGTTGTCGGGGTATGGAATATTTTTCTGGAAACCGAAGGCAGGAGCGACAAAGTGGATCGGCATTCCCATCTCGAAAGCAAGAGCGAGCATGACCGCGGTCGTCTCGGGAGTGGTGAGGCCGGGAAGCTCGTCGATGGAAAGCTCGCGAAGGTACTCGCGGCCAAGTTCCGTGGTGAAGGCGGTCTCGCGGGCAGTGCGATACTTGTCGTCGCGAACCTTCATTTTCTGCATAGCGGGCCAAACATAGGCGAGCAAGCCATTGAACTCGTCTTCAGTCGGAGTCAAACCCGCTTCCTCCACTCGTCGACGAGCAGCGTCGACAAGGTCTGCAGGAACATTCTGGGTGACGTACATACTCTTTTCAACAGGACTTTCGGACACCTCGGTCAGTGCAAGCTCGGGAGAAATGTCGAAAGTGATGTAACTGGCAAAGAGGCATCCTGTTACCAGTTGATCTTCCCGGACGTCGAACTTGCCCCCGATGGGCTGGTGGTCGGCGTTGAAACTCCAGGCAAGACCGAGCTTGTGGAAACCGCTCTTCAACTTGGCTAAAATGCAACCATGTGTCATTCCCTCTACGCTTTGCCCCTGATGACCTTCGGGAACATCGCAACCGATGAAGGGGAAAGGAACGGAATCGAGGCGGTCGGCGAGCATTTCATCGACATCGTAGACGAGTTCGCGAGGTATGCTGTTCTGGTTGGCGGTGAGGCCTTGCCCGAGACGGCTCATGGCCCAGTCCACACCATCCCAGTGGAGAGTGGTGAAGCGGGCGCCGATGCCCAAAGTGGATTTCCCGAGATCGGCCCCGGAGCTTGGGAAAATAGAGCAATTTGAATCGGCTTCCTGAAAGACGTTCTTGATTCGGATCAAGTTCTCGAAACTGGCGGGGAAGTAGACCTGCCCGTTAATCTCCGTACGATTCTCCAAGATTTGTTCAACCCCGGCAGCGTCCGGGTCAGCAGGTGTTAGGCGCCATGCATGGTCTCCATGCGCGTTTTCAACGAGGCTCCATGCACCATGGGAAGTGGATGCTCCGCTCTTGTCGTGATTGACGATGCCAGAATCCGAGGCCAAGTCCACCTGCAAGCCCTCCCAATCTATGCAGAAATCAGGGCTGACGCATGGATTGTCAGAAATTCGAAGA
>CAWVZQ010000531.1:0-2551 GCA_963934405.1 uncultured Opitutales bacterium
ATGGGCGAGACGGGGGCTATCATTACGCCTTTTTACGATTCCTTGCTCGTGAAAATAACGGCTTCGGGGCCCAACCTGCCTCTGGCTTTGGATCGAATGCACAGGGCATTGCGGGAAATGCGTATTCGCGGGGTCAAGACCAACATTCCTTTTCTGGAGAACGTCATTACTCAAGAGAAATTCATCAAGGGAAAGGCGACTACCTCGATGATCGACGTGACGCCGGCTCTCTTCCGGTTCAAGCCTCGTCGAGACCGGGCTTCCAAACTGTTGAGCTACCTTGGAGATGTCGTGGTGAACGGAAATCCCCAAGTGAAGGGTAGGGAGCGTTCCAGTGCCCCCTTGCCCTTGATTGAACCCGACTATGATCACAAATCCGAAATCCCCAAGGGTACTAAGGATTTACTTGTCGAAATGGGCCCCGAAAAGTTTTCGGAGTGGGTACGTAAGCAGAAGAGCTTGCTGGTTACCGATACCACTCTTCGCGATGCTCACCAGTCCTTGTTTGCTGCCCGAATGCGCACCTACGACATGCTCAAGGTCGCCGACTGTATTGCGCGGAGAACCTCGGAACTATTCAGTTTGGAAATGTGGGGCGGTGCCACCTTCGACACCTGCATGCGTTTTCTCGGGGAGTGTCCCTACGAGCGGTTGCGAACCCTTCGTGAAAAGATTCCCAACATCCTCTTTCAGATGCTTCTTCGCGGTTCCAATGCCGTGGGTTACGCGAATTACCCGGACAACGTGGTAAAGGATTTCGTGATTCACGCCTCGGAGGCGGGGATGGATGTTTTTCGGGTTTTCGACTCCCTGAACTACCTGCCGAATTTGAAGGTGGCCATAGAAACCGTCAGCGAACACACAAAGTCCCTTTGCGAGGCGTCCATCTGTTTTACGGGCGATTTTACGGACAAAGCGGAAGAGAAGTATTTGCTCTCCTATTACGTCGATATGGCCAAGGAGCTCGAAAAAATGGGGACTCATTTGCTCGCGATTAAGGATATGGCCGGTCTTTGCCATCCGGTCGCCGCTTACAAGCTAGTGAAGGCTTTGCGAAACGAGGTTGGTATCCCCATTCATTTTCACACGCACGACTCCAGTGGTATCGCTTCGGCTTCCGTACTCAAGGCATCTGAAGCCGGTGTCGACGTAGTGGATCTGGCAGTTTCTTCGATGTCGGGCTGTACCAGCCAGCCAAACCTCAACTCGGTGGCCCATGCATTACGCAATTCTCCAAGAGCTACCAAACTGGATTTGGATTGTCTCAACGAACTTTCGATTTACTGGGAAGCGGTCCGCCAGTATTACGCTCCCTTCGACAGTTCGCCCCCCTTTGGGAGCGCCGAGGTCTACCAGCATCAAATGCCAGGTGGGCAGTACACCAACCTTCGCGAGCAGGCGGCCGCTCTTGGCTTGGGCAAACGTTGGCCCGACGTCGTAAAAACCTATCGAGAGGTAAACCGCCTGCTCGGGAATATCGTAAAGGTGACGCCTAGCAGCAAGAGTGTCGGCGATCTCGCTATCTTCCTCATCACCAAGGGTGTCAAGCCTGATGACTTGGTTAATCTCCCCGAAGAAACCGGTTTCCCCGAGTCGGTCATAGACCTGCTCTCCGGTAATCTTGGGCAACCTCTCGGTGGTTGGCCCACTAAGGTAAGAAAAGCCATCTTGGGTAAGCGTAAGCCGATCCATGGACGGCCAGGCGCTTCCGTACCCAAACTCGATCTCGTGAAGGAAGGGGCCGCCATTGCCAAGAAGTTGGGTCGAAAACTGAGTGATGACGACCTCTTCTCCCATATCATGTACCCGAAAGTGCATCAGGACTTTGTTGCCTTCCGGGCAAAGTTCAGCGACGTTTCCGTTTTGCCAACAACAGCCTTTTTTCACGGGCTTGAGCCAGGCGAGGAAATTTCGGTTGAAATCGAGGAAGGTAAAACCCTCTTTATAAAACTTTTGCATGTCGGCGAACCTGACGAAAAGGGGATTCGCGTGCTCACTTTCGAACTCAATGGAAAGGCACGTCAGACATTGGTGCCCGACAATTCCGTCAAGGGTGATACCAAGGCTCGAGAGAAGGCCGATCCCGCCAACCTGTTGCATCTCGGAGCTCCTATACCGGCAATGATCAGCAGCATTTCCACGAGTGTGGGCAAGACCGTTAAAAAGGGCGACAAGATTGCCGTGCTTGAAGCCATGAAGATGCAGACCACTCTCTACGCTCAAGCCGACGGTGTTGTGGACGCAATTTTGGTGAATGTAGGAGACTCGGTCGAATCAAAGGATCTTGTTGTCCGTTTTCGCTAAACTTTTGTCGATCGCGGTCGACTTTATAATCTAATGATTCTTCTTCCCCTCAGAGGTTGGTTCGCTAATCGTTTGGTCGTGCTATCAATCGCGTATGCTTCAGTTTTGGCATCCTTGCCTCTCGAGGCAAAACCTCTTTTCGTTCCTGAACCAGCCTTGGAGGAAGCCCTCAGTCGAACGCTTCAAGTGGATCAAGGTGAATTGACCGAGGAACTGGTTGCCGCAAAACTCTTGCGATTTGAATTGA
>CAWVZQ010000532.1:0-2533 GCA_963934405.1 uncultured Opitutales bacterium
GCTGAAACCAAGCTGTTCAGTCGATCGCTTTCTTCATCGGCCCATGCAGGGGTCGAGATTACGAACGGAAGCAAAAAGGATAAAAAAAGCAGGCGAAGCATTGAAAAAAAGACTATCATAAATTCACAGTAAATGCTTGGAGGAAAAAGCTTTTTTTTATGCGATTTCTGCCAATGTACAGAATCGCCCAACCCAAAGGATTTTAAAATTTCTTACTCTTGCAGAATAAAGATTCGGTATTTTGGACAACCTCATTGGCCTAGATAACAAGATGCCGGCACACCTTGCGCATCGAGACCGTCGATCACGAACACGCGACCGGCCTCCGGTTCTTTTAGGCTCTTGTGGATACCCGACGTAACGAAAAGTCGATCGAGGTTGGGTCCTCCAAAGGAGCAGGCAGTGGTTTCGACGCATGGCAAGTCCACCTTGCGAATTTGTTCGCCGGAGTGCGGATCGAAACAAACCACGCATCCTCCATGGCAGAAGGCGACCCATAGGTTGCCGACCGAATCAATGGTCATGCCATCGGGCGAACTTTCATAACCGATCTCATTTGTATCCACGACCAAGGACGGTTCCCCGACCTCTCCCGATTGATTCTCGAAGGGATAGGCCAAGAGTTTTTTCGTCGGGGTGTCTATATAGTACATGACGGTGGCCTCGGCGTTCCAACAAATCCCGTTGGAATTAGTGACACCCGGCACCTTCAGGCTCAAGTTTCCTTCCAAATCGAGCATGTAGAGGCTAGCGTCGCCCGTCTTCTTCACCGTGCTGATGGTACCCGCCCAGAATCGACCCGACGGGTCACACTTGCCATCGTTAAATCGATTGTCAGGACGCTTGTCAGCCTCCGGATCAGCTAGGTTTTTCTTTTGTCCGGTTTGAGGATCAAAGGAATAGATTCCGGAATCCCCCGCACACAAAAAGCCACCGTTCTGCATTGGGACTACTGTCCCGATTCGCTCGCCCATTCCCCAAGTCTCCTCCTTTCCATTCTCAGGGTTCAGGCAAACCAGGGCATGACCCTCGATGTCTACGTAGATCAAATGCTCGTTCCAAAAGATTGGACCCTCCCCCCATTGGGAAACGCGCGAACCGATCGGCTGTATCTTAACTTCTGACATTTATGTTTCCTTCTATGAAAAAAGAGTTTTTGAGTAGGTAAACGGTCTCAGAGAATCTCAATCATGATTGCAAAGATAAACGTTTCGCTCAACGAGGAAAGGGCAGTTGCCAAGACTTGAAGAAGAATTCCATAACGACGTCATGGAGTTCTTGACCCTCGGGTAGTTCCGGCAAACCGGATTGTCTGGAGCCATAAATGGCACTAACCACACCAAGCTCCTTACACCTTTTGTGCACGAGGGCTGCGTTATCCGGGTGATGCACCTTATCGTTGGGTCCGGAATGATTATACAGAATGATCGCCGGCCCACCTTTCCTCAGCTTGGGATAAGTCATCAGCGGAGTGCCCATCGGTTGCTGGATAGGGAAAACGGAACGAATGCCAAGGTCATGGCCGTGTCCGACGTGGCAACTTATCAAGGCACCCGCCGAGCCTCCAGAAACCGAAATCCGCGTTTTGTCTAACTTGTACTTCTTGGCGTTGGCTTGAAGAAATCGTACAGCCTCGGCGCAATGATTCATGATCTTGAAGTAATCCTTGTTGGTGTGAACGAGAAACGGGTAGTTCACGCTAGCGAAAGCCACACCCTTGGAATGATATTTCCTTAGCATTTGGCTACGACCGAAACCCGCTTTGTCTCCCACCTTGAATCCACCCCCATGAAAGTAGACCACCAGCGGCGCCAGTTTTTCGGAATCGACCAGCCAGAGGTCGAGAACGCTCCGATCATATTCCTTGCTGTAACGAAGGTCTCTATGAGTGGGCTCTGCCGTCGAAGCACTCGACCACAAGAAAAAAACTGCTAGAGCGAGAATAATCGAGTGAGTTTTCATTCTTTCATCCAATTCCTTAAGTACTTACTTGCTGCAACCAGTTGCGGGCAATCAGTTCGTGACCTTGCGGCAAGGGGTGAACCCCATCCCAAATCCATTGCTCGGGAGTGACTGACTTGGCGGCGGCATCAAAAACCTCCTGTGTCCTGAGATGGACGGCTTTGTAATCGTTGACCAACTGGGAAACGATGCCACAAAGTTTGTCCACTTCTCCTCTCATCTGCTTCCAAGCATCATCGTTCTTGAGGCGCCCCGACCGTAGGACGAATGGGTCAAGGAGAACGAGTCGCAACTTAGGATTCGCCTTTCTGCTTGCATCCAGAATAAAGCGATAGTCATCCTCCCACTGTTTCAAATCGACACCCTTTTTCCCGCTGCGACCAACGTCGTTCACGCCTATGAGAATACTGAGGAGGTCAGGCTTCATATCGATAGCGTCTTTTTGCCACCGAGCCTTGAGATTCCCAACCGTGTGCCCGCTCATACCGCGGTTGAAAAACTCGAGTCCCGCCTCCGCCATGTCCACTCCCAGTCTTGAGGCAATCAAGTAAACGTAACTGTGACCTAGGTA
>CAWVZQ010000533.1:0-2522 GCA_963934405.1 uncultured Opitutales bacterium
AATTTCTTGGCGAAATTATAGGCAACCTTCTTGTGATCAGAGAGCAGAATCTTCTTGAATCCGAACACGTCCTCAAACTTGGACTTATCAATCTCCCCCACTGTGTCCACATCCCCAGCCAGTATATGGTAACCCTGTAAACGGAATTGGAAGGTTCCACTATGCGGTTTCTTGACCCGATACTTGCTTCGCCATTGCCCAGTTGCATCAAAGTTCTCGAGGGCGAAACCATAAGGATCAATACTCTTATGGCAGGCATAGCAGACCTTGTTATTCTTATGCTGCTCGATCTGTTCGCGAATCGTAGCAGCCTCCTTGCCGTGTTCGGGCTCGATGGCCTTAACGCTTTCAGGAGGCGGAGAAAGTGTGTTGCCGGCAATATTCTTGGAAACCCATGCACCACGCAGGATCGGAGATGTATCAAAACCATCAGCCGTAACCTTTAATACACTACCCATGGTCAGCAGCCCGCCGCGTGGCACCTCAGGAGCAAACGTCACCTTACGCATCTGTTGACCGATCACCCCTTCGATTCCGTAGTGCTGGGCCAGTCGCTGGTTCAGGAACGAGAAATCCGAATCAATCAGATGTCCAACAGGCAGGTTCTCCTGGATCAAGTGATTAAGATAATCCTCGGTCTCAAGCGGAAGATAATGATTCATAAGATCATCGTACAACGGATATAGCTTGAGAGACGGCGTCACCTTGTTGAACGATCTGAGATTGAGCCATTGGGCACAAAACGAATGGATCATGCGCCGGCTCTTCTCGTCCTTCAGCATCCGTTCGATTTGAGCGGGAATCGTCTGTGCAGAAAGCTTTTCCGTTTTCGAAAGGCTCAAGAGTTCTTCATCCGGGATCGAAAGCCAAAGAATCCGGGAAAGATCAGCCGCCATCAAGTAGGATCGATTGGCATGTTCTCCCGGAGCCATCAGGAAACGATGGGAACAGACTATGGCCTTAAGCCCAACCTTGGCCGCCATAACGAAATCGCCCTGGTCCTTTAAGGAATTGAGGCTCACGCCGTAGTAGGGAGCCAGCTCCTCTTCGCTCAAGTTCGAGGAAAAGGCCTTTTGGGCAAATCGTTTGATTACTTTTTTCAGATCTTCGGGTGAACTGGAAGAGACCGAGACCTCTATGGTGGAAACCGGCCTTGGCAAGGACGTCAGAACGTCCAGTTTACCAATGGAAGCGAGCGAGCGACCGTCCAGAGTAAAGGCGTCAGTCACCAGAAACTTGATGAACCGCTTGGTGGTGGGCTTGGGGAACAGAATGGATTGCTCGTTGGCCAACCCGATTTCGAGTTTCCCTTCCAGGATTGGAGGCCCCCAGGATTTGCCTTCATCGGAGAGATGAATCGAATAGGCCTTTACCTGACCGTTGCCATTGCCCCCCGACCAGGTTGCGTACGAGAGCCCCTCGATTTCCTTGCCCTTCGAATTTTCTAGGATCACGTAATGCGGGGGCTTGGCCAAGGTCGGCTTGAACCGCGTATGCCAGAAGGTCCGGTTCGAACCATCCTGCATCTTTTCCTTTTCCATTCCCTTCTGGAAACTGCTGACGGAGATACTTCCCCCGATCGCCTTCAATTTCGTCAGCGACACGGATGTATTTCTCGCTACCCGGGGAGGCGCATTCATGGGCAATCCATCGAAGATATTTCGATAAGAGCTTGGCAGCCATTCGTCGAGAACGGGACCGCGAACCTTCAACTGCTTGATATAAGCCCCTTGCTCCCCGGTTTTCTTTCGAAAAGTATACTTGGAATAACAGTGTACCGAAACGTTCTCTCCGGGATGAAGGAAAGCCCGCACGGTGTGCGACTTCACATCTCGGTTACCCAGGGAAATGACGCCAAGCAGGCGCTGCTGCTGGGGGCGATCATCCGCATAATAATACTTTCCGGCAAAGACTTGAATACTTACGTCTTCCTTGAAACTCCCCAGCTTCATCGCATCAAAGGTCAATTCATACCATCCCCTCACAGGCGGATCGAAGTTGTCGTAGAAAAAAGAATAACTGTTGCCGTTGTTGGCACGGGTCCACGAAAAGAGAATGCCCTCCTTATATTTCTGGGTGTAGATATTGTAGGTCTTATGGCTGTCCTTTATCCTGTTTGTCACCCAGATACGTTCCTGGGCAAACCCTTTTTCAGGCAAAGCAAATTCGAGCATTTCATCGGCTACAGAGAAATAGGAAGTGAGCATCTCCTTGGTCAACTGAACCCGGCGATCCGAATCAAAGTCGTGAGTGCCACGGTCTTCTGGAATATCCCTTGTCAGGTTTAGCTCTATCCCGAGTAGATCATTGACCGAATTAACAAACTCATGACGGCTAATCCGGCGATAAGGCTTGTGAGTGCTTTCAGCCTGATGCTGGGCCAACCAGCTCAGCATGAGGCGCTTCTCTTCGGCTCTTGGCTGCTTCTTGTTCTTGGGCGGCATCCTCGACGTGATCAGATGCTCAAATATTAGAGAGCCATCAAAATCGTCTTTTTCCAAAAGATTAGCTAAATCAAGATC
>CAWVZQ010000534.1:0-2486 GCA_963934405.1 uncultured Opitutales bacterium
ATGGTATTCATTCTCTTGACATTGCTCGTTGGGGTCTTGGTGTGGATTTGCCCGATCGTGTTACATATAACGGAGATCGCTATTATTACGATGACGACCAAGAGACTCCCGACACGGGCGAGGCAACCTTTCATTTCGGCGATTGCTATGCTTCTTGGAGCGGAAGCAGCTGTGATCCGCGCCGTGACGAAAAGCTTCCCTTTTGCAAATTCTACGGGGAAGGAGGATCGATGGTCATGAGCGGTGGCAACGGTTACCAAATCCTCGATCGCGATGGCAAGGAAGTGGATGCCAAGTCTGGCCCCGGTGGTGAACCCGCGCATTTCAAGAATTTCGCAGATGCCATTCGTGACAAGAGCGTGAAGCTGAACTCCGAAATCGGTGATGCTCAGAAAAGCTCGAAGTTGTGCCATCTTTCCAACATTGCCTACCGCACGACGGGTTCGCTTAGTTGCGACCCAAAGTCGGGTGGAAAGCTGATTGACAACCCAGCGGGCGAGAAGCTCTGGGGGAGGGAATATCGCAAGGGTTGGAAGCCTAAGGTCTAGGCAGACCGACTACCTTCGATAGAAGTCCACCCAACTGATTTGAAGTTCCTTCACCTCCGGACCAAGGAGTGAAGGGGGGACCACTGCTTCGTAGTATCCTTTTGTCTTCAGTAAATAACGGCCCTCCTTAACATTTCCCCTCGAATCGAGCATTCGGATATCCAAATCACTTCGAGTTAAGGATTGCTTCCCGTTGGAAACGGAAAACCCCTCCAATCCGGTCAAATGAAGCCGTACCAGTACTGTCTCAGGCCATTCACCTGTAGCCAATTTGATCTTTCCGCCACCTATCCCGAACCCGCTCTTTACGTCGAATATGGTCTTTGATCTTTCGATTGTCGCCAAGATGCTGTTGGGCGAACCATGAGGCCCTTTTGCCCGATACTCGAAATTGAATCTGGGTGATCCTCCGGGAATCTTATTTGGTGATTTTTCGAGGGTTTGCCGTAGAGTTAACTGCGATTGTTTGAGTGTCAGGTTGTAGACCTCCTCGTTTTCCATGGTGATACAGCGGAAGGTCATTTCGGGGTCCTCTTTGGTGAGGTC
The DNA here is from genome assembly GCA_963934405.1 of uncultured Opitutales bacterium. Taxonomy (GTDB): domain Bacteria; phylum Verrucomicrobiota; class Verrucomicrobiia; order Opitutales; family Seribacteraceae. Next base: position 1,095 of record CAWVZQ010000534.1, read on the forward strand.
GAAGTCGAGCAAGCCGAAGAAGTTGCCTTTGTTGTAAGAGAAGATGGCTTCTTTCTTCGTCCGGTGGGTGTGGTTGTTGGTCAATTTGGATGTCTCGAACTCGTAGAGGTCGTAACCGTTCGGCCGTTTGATTTTATAGACGTCGGTTCGATGACGATCGGCAGAAAGCAAAATGACTCCGCCGATATTCTTTTCGTCGATGAGCGAAAAGATTTCCTCGCGTTCTTCGGGTACTCCCCACCAAGAATCCTTTCCCCCTTTGTCTGCGGTTTCCGTCCACAAGGTTCCAGAGGCGATCACTTTGAAGGTGGCCTTGGATTTGCTCAGCTTTTCCTTGAGCCATTGCTTTTGGACGGGACCGAGCATGGTGCCCTTTTTGAAGTCGCGATAATAACGTCCGTCGGTCATGAAGAAATCGACGTCGCCGATGGAGAAGTCGAACCAGCAGCCCGGTTGCTTCTCGCCACCCCCGAAATAGGGGTTTGGCCAGTTTTCTTTAAAGACCTTCCAGACCGGCAACTTCCATGCTGGCTTGAAGGGTTCGATCCCCCCTGACACGTCGTTGGCCCCGAAGTCGTGGTCGTCCCAGATGGCATAGCAGGCGGTGGTGGCTGAAAGTTCGACGAACTCGGGTCGCATCTGACGGCGATAGTAGTAGACCCGCTGGAGGTTGCGGTGAGTCGGTTTGTCTTGGTAAAGGTTGTCGCCCAGAAAGAGGAAGGCATGAGGGTTGCGGTCAGCGACGGTCTTCCAGATCCTTTCCTTTGGCGGATTGTAGCGAGCTCCCCCGCCGAAGGCTACCGAGAATCGTTCCTTTTGACCGAGGGCAGGGGAGGTCCGGAATCGGTTCTCGCGGCGCCCCGCGGGACCGTTGTCATCTGAGAAATTCGCGACGTACTCTGTGAAAGGCTTGAGACCTTTGGCTTCAAGGACAACCGTGAGGTCGTTGGTTTCGGTGGCCTTTGCCTTGAAGGAGAGAATTGACGGATTGGTAGAGTTGGCTTCCGTGATTTCGAGGGTGATTCTGCACGGATGTGTGGCCCGCAACCAGAATTTCGCCGAGGTGGCCGTGACGTCACCCAGCATGGGACCTCCGAACAATTGGATTCCGTTCTTCTTTACGAGTTCTTGCAGGGCGGGGTCTCGCCAGTGGTTGGCGATGGAGTCCTCGAGATTTTTATTCTTCAGGATTTTGCGGAAGAGGTAAGGCTCGATGGATCCTACGATGGGATCGTCCGCTGGGGTCGGGATCGGCTCCTTTGCCGTTAAGGAATGGAGAGGAAGCAGGGTGTATGAGAGGACATAGAAGAGAATCGAGGAAATTCTCATTCCGTCTTAGGCCGATGCGGCAGCTTGTTCTCCGAAGCCAAATCGTTCGGATTGCTCTTCGGC
>CAWVZQ010000535.1:0-2480 GCA_963934405.1 uncultured Opitutales bacterium
ACGGTGAGCTTGGTGTCCAAGTCGGCCATGACTTTTTCCATGGTGAAGGTGATGGGCGGTGGCATGGGTTGCTTGAGCGCCATCCGGACCATGGCCTTGCCCTGTTCTCCCATCGCCAAGCCCGCTGCTTCCAATACCGATTCGTACAGAGTCTTCAAGTTGAGGTCCTGCTCGATCACGAGATCGGAACCGGCGGGGGCCAATGCGACGACTTCGAACGGTTTCGATTCCCCACCCATCAAGCGTAGAAGTCCTCTGCGACCCTTCGGAGTATGAACGTAGGTCTTGTTGCGGAACCCGTCGGCAGTTGCAACGGAACTAAAGCCTAGTGCCGAAATGGCGTCCAGTCCCGTGATCTTAAGCAAGGCGGGAACGTTTACAGGGGGGACGTCAGGCTGGATATTTCTCATTTCATCCAGAAACGAATTGGCGTATTTACCGATGGCGGTCAGGTCGCCGTCCACGCTAAGATACCCGAAGACGACGCCACCCAAGTCGACTTGCCCTGTAACGGAAGCGAAGCGAGCCGCTTCCTCCGCGGGATCGGACGGGGCTTGGTCGGGAAGAGCGGGAGCTGCTCCGATCGTTCCGGACAGGGGCAAGATAACAGCTAAGAGTAATAAGGTGATTTTCATCATCGTGCTTAATATTTTAGTGGTTGATTTCAGCAATGATTCGGTATCAATCTCCGCGCTGAGGGATAGGTTGCTTCAAGCCTGGTTGAGCGTCATTTCCGAGCTCCAGAAGTTGTTCGTGAATATGCCCCTCGTGATCATGAACTGCCTCCATCTCATTCACCATATCCATCGCCTGGACAACTGGCATGGTGGTGGCAATTCCCATAAGCAATGGACCGGCGAGACTTGATACGATGTTGGCCTTGTGTGAGTGAGCGGAATTGGAAACGGTGAGTATCCCGTCCTTGGAATTAGTGGTCACGCTCCCCTCCCCTCGTACGTTTTTGGGGAGAAACAACTTAAGGAAGGTATTGAGGATAAGACCTTCGGCTCCGCCTAGATCTTCGACGTCCATCGCCGATTCCAAAACCTCTCGAAGGGCGGAGAAGAGAGCGGGTGATGCGTAAGTTATGGCAGTTCCTTTCATTGGAAGACCCACCATGGTTTTCCGAAAGTCCGGATCGTCCTCCAAGTTGGGTTTCGGTATAAAGAGGTTTTCCGCGAACTCCAATCCGGATGCCAAGACTAGCTTGCCGCTCGGACGGTGATGAACCAAAACCGGGTTCGTACTTCCGAAAAGTTCCAAGATTTCGGCATCCATTACGGAGTATTGCTCGGGTTCGATCGAGAGCTGCACACCCACCCAATTAGGGTTTCGTACGATCTTGGCGGGAGGACCCTGCGTGGGGTGGGCTAGCATAGGTTCAAGAATTTTTGCCAGTTCGTCCGCCACCCATCCCAACTCGTCGATCAGTACGGCAGCCCGCATGAGGGGGGATTGCAATCCCTCGGCATCGGGATGAGTCAAACTGATTTTCTTATCGAGATCGGCGTCTATGATTACTGAGATCTGCGTATCCAAGTCAGACAACACTTTCTTCATGGTGAAGGGAATGGGAGGAGGAAGCGGTTGATTGACTGCTCCATCCATCATTGCCTTGAAAAGAGCTCCCTGCTCTCCCATGCCTGCAACAAGGGCTTCCTGTATCGATTCGTAAACCACCTTGAGATTCAAGTCCTGCTCGAAAACGAAATCCGAGCCTGCCGGGGCCAATTTGACGACGTCGAAAGGTTTCGACTGGCCTCCCAACATGCGAAGAAGCCCCCTGCGACCTTCAGGCGTGTACAGATAGCTCTTGTTGCGAAACCCGCCCTCGACGCTCTTGGAACTAAAGCCAACGGCGGAAATGGCGTCCAAGCCGGACACTTTTAATATGGCGGGAACGTCGACTTGAGGAACGTCGCTCGCAAGCGGTCGCATTCCATCCATGAAGGACTTGACGTAGGCGCCGATGGCCGAGAGATCGCCGTCTACGCTGACGTAACCGTAGAGGACGCCACCTAAATCGAGCTGCTTGGCAACGGTTTCAAAGCGGGCGGCATCGGCAACGGGGTCCGGCGGAGCTTGATTGGGAAGGGTAACGCCGACATTGGGCATCATGAAAAACGCGGGCCCAAGCAGAAGCGGCAGAAGAGTGGAAAGTAGGGAAAAGGACATAACTATTTTAGTTGGGGTTGCGGATGATTACTATGTAGGAATGAAATCAAGCAGTGATTGAACTTGATCGTTCTTGATCGTTTTTGATCGTTTTCGGAAATGAGGTCAAATACTATAGTTAGTTGTTTATGATATAAATTTATAGGAACTACCCACCTACTCCACATTAAACTAACACCTATTTGCGTAAATTTACCTCTTTTTTCCGACACATAGATGGAATTGTAAATGAATCGCTGAAACGACGGCCGGTTTCCGGAACACTATAACGGAAGGGTAAAAAAAACTTATTTCGAATCCTTTGC
>CAWVZQ010000536.1:0-2475 GCA_963934405.1 uncultured Opitutales bacterium
GCCCGCCCGCCGACTTGGGAGGCTACTATCTAGTCGACGAAGAGAAGACCTCCGCTGTCATGCGTCCCAGTTCAACCTTCAATGCAATTATTGCAAAGCTTGGTTGATCGATACCGAATTCTTTTAGACCAAGAGTAATGGCCTTGCCCGTTTTGCCTCAAGTTTTTGGCTTGAGGCCGATGGTGCGCGATTTCCTTAGAAGCCGTAAAACAGCTACGTTCACAAATATATGATCATTGCCTCCCGTAGTATGTCGCCAATGAAGAGACCTCTTTTGATTTTCTCTCTATTCCTTACCTCTCTTGCCTGTTTTGCAGACAATGGTTCGGAAATTAAGACAACGTCTTCCGGTTCGGGATACGATTGGACTACCGATCACATGCACGTCGGGGTCAGGTGGCAACCATTCCCCGGGCGTCCCGCCAACAATGCGTACGACGCCAAGCGTCCCGTGATTGCAGAGGACAGTAGTTACGCTCAGTTCTGGGTCAGTTGGCACGCCGCCGAATCGTCCAAGGCCAACGTCGACTACGCTCGAAATATGTCGGTTTACTTGAAAACGATAGAGGATGCGGTGGACGCCTGCGTGGCGGAAGGGGTCAAGGTGGAACTCGTTGTTTGGCATTGCCCGGCCTGGGCGTCCGAGAGTGGTAAGGCGGGAGCTTGGAAACCCAAGGAGAATCATTATCGCGACTTCGTTACCCGCTTGGCCACTCATTTCAAGGGACGCGTGAATGCCTACCAGCTCTACCACGAGGCGAATCTTCAGGGGATGATGAACGGCGGCGACGTGGATTTTCTCATCTCCGAAATTTTCATCAAGGGAGCGAAGGCAATAAGGGGCGTGTACGACGCCTCTCCCGAGAAGCAGGTAATCGTCTCGACCTCCGGATGTTCCCCTTGCGAGGCTTGCGGAACCCTCCGGGGTTTGAAAGGGAAGGGCGCCGTGGCCGTTCGCGATTACTACTCCAAGTTGATTGCAAACAAGGAGCTCATGGGATTGGTGGACGCGCTGAACATGAACGTTTCCGATCATTTCAACGGATTCGGGATGATGGACGGCAGCATAATTTCCTCGGTCTGGGGAAACTACGACCTCGCCCGTTCCCTGCTTGACGCCGCCGGTTATCGTTCCAAGAAGGTGCTTTCCTCGGAGTCGTGGATCACCTGGGACGACTCATCCTCTTCCCACGACGTCAACGGCGACGGAGTAAAGAACGAGAAGGACGCCTACGACAAGGCCGTCACCATCATGGGCAAGCTTCTCGAGCGAGGTCTCAACACGATTAATCTTCCATGGTCGGACAACTCGAGCTCGTGGTCGATGGGATTGACGAAGAGGCACGACTACAACGGTCGAGTCAAGAAACTGTCCCCCGATATCGTGATTCCCGGTAAAAACGGCGCAGCCGGAATAGTTACCGAGAAAGTCGGGCTTCGCGGAAGCGACGAAACCTTTTCCATCGTACGAATCGACAAAGGCGCCTTCAGCGCAAAGAACTACGCCGATCCTCCGGATCCCAACCACCTCCACTACTACGTCTGGAAATGGTACTCGCAAATAGCGGGAGGCTCCGACGAGGTGATCAGGCACGCCGTCGCCGGGGAAAAAGGTAACGACGTCACCGTCCTCGGACCCGCCTTCACAGGTAAGGAGCAGTACAAGCTGTCTTCCTACGACAGAACCAATAAGAGCTTCAAGGTCTTGCTCTATTCGGACGGCGCGAGCGGAACCTCATGGGCAAAGGTTTCCATTCCCTCCACCATTCAAAACGGAAAACTGTACAACAACGAGTTCTCCACCAAGGATTTTAGGGGCGAGGGCTTGGCCGACGGGGATCGCTACGAGGTCCGCATCGTCACAAAGGACATTAGCCGCGAAAACGGAACCGATCTCAATCGCCGCGAGGAAGTCGCCAAGCCGGCTACCGTTGCGAATGGCGTCTTGCACACCCAAGTGGGAAACATGCGAAAGTTCACCTCGATCGAATTCGTCAAGCTCGACTAGTTTCGTCCATCCCTTTTCAGCAAATTGGGGCCTGAATATCCTGCTTCGGGGCGCATCCGCAACGCACTGTTAGCCGGTCGATTGAACAAACGCCGAAGCCGATTGCTTGCGAACTTTTTAAAGGTTCCCGTTTATCAAAAGTCCCAGAATGGTGTTGGGGATTATCTGGGCTTGGGCCAACACCGCGACTGATCCTTGGTATCGAATGTTGTGTTTGGCCAAGGCGCTTGCCTCGGCGGCCATGTCCAAGTCCATTATCCGTCCCTCCGCAGCTTCCGTCGCAATCATCCTCCTGCTGTTCTCGTCCGTCTCTTTTTCCAGTCGCTGTACGTTGGCGGCGGCTTGGGATAGTTCACTGGTCAGGCAATCGATCACGTGGTCGATCTCTTTGAGGGCACTTTGGGCGTTGGACACGGTTTTCAGGTCGTAGCCGGAGAAAAGGGGCAGGTTCACGGCGGTGAGGTTCA
>CAWVZQ010000537.1:0-2469 GCA_963934405.1 uncultured Opitutales bacterium
GTTCGTTCTGAATGCGCACCTTGTCCTTCGATTTGTCGGCGTTGAATCCACCCTGAAAACCAGGCAAGACCGCATTTTCCTCGCCTGGGAAAAAGTAGCGACGCAGAATCCCATTCGGGATGTACATCATAACCAGCTTTTGATTCGGCAAAAGAACCTTTTCCGCTGCCCTCGAAAGGGAAGGAAGGCAAGGGAGCGCAAGGGTGGCTCCGCTCGTTGAAATGAATTGTCTGCGTGATAACTTCATGACTCGATTAAGAAAACATTATATAGAATTTTTACTACCTAACAAACTCATCATTTCCGCATTTAGAAGCTTTTGCTAATATGGAAGCTTAAAGTGGTCACTTTTTTTTCAGGAAGCTAAAAGACGAAAAAGTGACTCCTTGAAATCTTCGTTGCATATAAAAGTTATGGCTTGAAGACCTTTTGGCAACCCGATTGAAGACTGATTGACGAATTTCCCCTGAAGGGAAGTCCATGCCCGACGATTTCTAAATGCCCAGAACTTCGGCTATTTTCAAGGCAACGGCTTGACCAAGTTCCTTGGAACCCTCGGTCTTGAAATGGACGTTGCCGGGCGCAGTGAAAAGTGCCGCAGGAAAAGAATCGGTCAAGGCATTCAAGTCGTTGATCTCTATGCCATGCTTCTTCATTACGCGGGCGGCAGCTTCGTTGTACTTGTCGTCGTCGCCCACCTTGCGCCCCGCCTCACCTTTCGGCACCGTGGTGGTGTGAGCCCAGATCAACTTGGCTTTAGTCTTTTTCAGGCGAGCCGCCAACTGGTCCAAGTTCTTTTCGTATTGCTCCAGCGGCATGGTGAGTGTTCCGCGTTTCTTGTCCCGGCGCCCCTGTTCCTTAGACTTCGGATGACGGTAACAGAGATCCCATAACCCCCAGTTGAAATGGATGACGTCCCATTTGGTTTTACCGATCCAACGGTCCAGCATCTTCAACCCCGTGCCGGTGTGCTGGGCGTTGCCCCTGTGGTGCTTGACCTCGACTTTGCCCTTTAAAGCGGCCACGACGTGTGGTGTATATCCAAGCGAAACAGAATCCCCGATGAGGAGCGCCTTGGGCAATTCCTTGGCTCCCAAGGACGCAGTCAAGGCAAGAAGTAAGAGGGTACATACCGTTCGATTTTTCATGAGGCAGGTTAGGATAAGAAGCCTACTTCTTGAACCAGGGAGAACGGGCGTTTTTCGTGATTTCGGAATCGAGTTCCTTCATGCGGGCTTGAAGTTCCTTTACCGCTGCGGGCTTGGTCTCGGCAAGGTTGTTCTTCTCCCCCATGTCCTTAGCGAGATCGAAAAGGTGGAACTGAGCCTTGCCCGCGTTGTTGCGACGCGGTTTTTTGACGAGCAACTTCCAATTGCCGCTGCGAATTCCCTCGAGGTCACCACGTGAAGTATAATGGAGAAACTCCTTGCGGGGTGATTTCTTCGCGGTTCCCTTCCAGAGCCCGGAAGCATCCAGTCCGTCGATCTTGTTCTTGACCGGAAGCGGTTTGCCGGTGAGGGCCGCAATGGTCGGCAGAACATCGATGGTGCCGGTGAGTTCGTGGCATACCGTACCTGCTGGAATTCCCGGACCACGCATCACACAGGGTACGCGCTGACCGCCTTCGAAGGTAGTTCCCTTGCCCTCGCGAAGGGGTCCTGCGGAACCTCCGTGGTGACGAAATTGGAGCCAAGGCCCATTGTCGGTGGTGTAGATGACATAGGTGTTATCGGCCAACTTGAGGTCGTCCAGCGTCTTGAGAAGTCGGCCGACCTCGGAATCAATGTGCTCGATAGTATTGATATAGGCGTTCTTGGGGTCAGGGTCGCGGATTTCATCCGGAACGTAGAGAGGAATGTGCGGCATTGAATGCGGTATGTAGACGAAGAACGGCTTGTCTTTGTTGGCCTTTATGAAGTCGATCGACTTCTGGGTGCATCGCCGCGTGATGGTGCGCTGATCCACCGGCACCTCGATGATTTTCTCGTCCTCGAACAAGGGGGTCTTCCACTTGGTAAGGGTCGACTTTGGATCGTTCCAGAGAACATCCATGCCTTGCCAACCGCCTCTCGGCTTTCCCTTGTTGTCAGGATGGTTCATATCGTTGGAATACGGAATCCCGAAGTATGTATCGAACCCGTTGGAGGTCGGTAGCACTTCCTTGTGATGGCCGAGATGCCATTTGCCAAAACAGGCGGTGGCATAGCCTTGTCCCTTCAAATGATCCGCAATGGTGTGTTCTTTAGAATTGAGACCCTTGGTCGATGACGGGAATAAGACATGTTGGTGCATACCGACGCGCTTGGGGTAGCAACCCGTAAGCAAGGCGGCCCGGGACGGTGTGCAGACTGGGGAGGCCACCATGAAACTAGTGAACTTGCGGCCTTCCTTGGCAATGCGGTCGATGTTCGGCGTATCGATTGTCTTGGAACCGAAGCAGCTTAGGTCGCCATAGCCTTGGTCATCGGC
>CAWVZQ010000538.1:0-2468 GCA_963934405.1 uncultured Opitutales bacterium
TCGATGATCCCTATCGTTTTTGGAACCAGCCGGACGACGGACTCGAGGTTCCGATTGTTAAGGAGAAGATCAGGAAACCCAAGAAGCCTAGGAAACCGAAACTTCCCAAGAACAAATAGGGGATTATTGACGGGGCATAGATAATTGCTCGGTGATCGGGAGCAATCCGCGGGCGGTTTGTATCCCCGCATCCCTCAGAGCTTTCATAATGGCTCGCATGCCTAGATCCTTTGCCATGCCGGGGGAGAGGTGCATGCTGGAGAAAAAGAACCTTGATTCATACATCTGGCCCGCCAAGTTGCGTTCTCCGAGCCGAACCTCGGGTTCGGGACTGAGGAGGATTTTTTCCCCGTCTGCAGCTTCTTCCATGGCGCCAAGCAGCACTTCGGAAACTGCGTCATGGGAAAGCGATGGATCAAATACGAAAAAGAGATCTACCCGACAAGTCGGATCCTCAGCTCGAAAATTGGTTATAGTGGCATCGCACAATTTGCGGTTGGGAACGACGACGAGGTTTTTGCCGGTGGTCTTGAGCCGGGTGGTTCTCCAGTTGATTTCCTTTACCCGTGCCACGACATGGTTTTCCGGGCGATTGCCTTGGATTTCGATCCAATCTCCCACGGCAAAAGGTTTTTCCATTTGGAGGGCAATACCGCATGCAATGTCTAGGATCATATCTTTAAGAGCAAAGCCCGTTACCAGACCGAGGATGCCCGATGTGGCCCATAACCCAGTGATGGAACGATCGAGGACCGTTGCTACAATTCCCGAAACGGCGACGGTGAAGACAAGCAGCGTTACGATATCTTTGAAAATCTTTGGCGGTTCTTTCCCCAATAAGTGAATTGCGATTCGGCCCCACAATACAACTTCTAGCAAGCGAGTCGCTACATGTGCCCCCGATAGCCATATCGCAGCTTGTAGACCGTAGCGCAGATAGACTCCAGTAACGGCTTTAAAGTTTTTACTGAACTGGGCGGTGATCCCATCACTGAAAAGTAATAGGCTGACGAGAAATACCAATGTCAGGATAGGAAAAAGTAGCCTTTTCATTGGTTGGAAAAGCGGTAAATACTGTTATTCATTTTCCAACTGAAAGCATCCGACCTCAATCTCTTTTTTCTGAAATCACAGATGATTCGAAAAGATAAGTTCATTCAAGAATGGGGGCGATATAAGGCATTGGCAGACGTTTTTACATGGGTGGCATAAATGCTTTCGCCAATTTGCCTTCCAGTTGTATGAAGTTTTACAGAGCTTAATATCTTTGAATTTGAATTTTAACCCTCTGGGTTTCATGATTTATGACTTTTCTTTCGGTAGATGAAGTCCTGTTGGTGTCTGAGTAAGGAGCGGTTCTGTTGTCTTAAGCTTATTCGCAATAGGTATTTATGAGATTGGTCGAATGCGCATTCGAGCATTGGAAACATTGTGACATTATGATTTTGAGTGGAGTTGGTCTTCTCTTTTAGTCTAGGAATTCCAGTTTTTCTTTAATAGACTTTCGCTCTGATGATTCCGAAACAGAATATTCCCTGTATTACGGCAATTGCTGCTTTGGTTTTTCTTGCATGCTCTTCGGTCACAGTAGCTGTTACTCCAGCGAATATCTTTTCTGACCACATGGTGCTGCAACGCGACGCTGCTGTTCCCATTTGGGGCAAGGCGGGCGTGGGCGCTTCTGTGACGGTTGCGTTCGCCGGTCAGTCGGTGAAAGGCAGTGCGGACAACGAAGGGCGCTGGAAGTTGAAATTGGATCCGATGAAGGCCTCGGCCGAGGGACGTTCTCTCGAAATCAGTTCCGGCGACAAACGGGTGGAGATTCAGGACGTATTGGTTGGCGACGTATGGTTTGCCGGTGGGCAGTCCAACATGGACTACAAGGTGAACGGCATGGCCCGTCGCCTGCCCGAAGGCCAGGCGTTGGCGGACGGGGCGAACTATCCAGCCATTCGTCATCGTAAGGTAAGTGAGCGCAACGCCCCCGTTCCTCAGCGTGATCTCAATGGAGGTAGCTGGGTGGTGTGTTCTCCAAAGTCCGTCCATGGGTTTTCCGGCGTGGCCTTTGTCTTTGCCCAGCGCCTGCACTTGGAGCTCAAGATTCCCATTGGGGTGATCGACTGCTCCTGGGGCGGTACTCCGATCGAGCCTTACGTTCCCGCCACCGCATTCAAGGGGCATCCCACTTTGATCAAGTTGGCCGCCTTGGCCAAGGCAGGTGACTTCGATGCGATCAAGAAAATGCCCGGCGGCACCTTTGTTCGCAGTCCGGGTTGGCTAGTGGGGGCAATCTACAACGGACGCATTGCCCCGGTGGCTCCTTACGGTATATGTGGGGCCATTTGGTATCAGGCGGAGTCGAATTGCGGCCGCGGCGAGGACCCGCGCGATTATCGGCACAAGCAACGGGCTCTGGTCCAAGGATGGCGTAAGGCATGGAACAACGAAAACCTACCGTTCTTCTACGT
>CAWVZQ010000539.1:0-2463 GCA_963934405.1 uncultured Opitutales bacterium
GGGGCTAATGAGGATAATCAAAATGCCATGCGGGAAGCACAGGTGTTCGATCCTGATATTGCCGGAGCTATTGCCGGAACAGGTCAGTTGACTAATGTTTCCGCTCAAGAGATTCCGGATCAAGTTGAACCCGGCGAGGCTGACTTGGGCAAAGCCGATGCCGTGGACGAACTGTTGGCTCGTGTGGGCGAGGACGACGAAAACGTGGAAGTGGGCGATCCTGATGCCGAACTCGTGTTCGAAGAAGATGACAATTCGCTCGCTTTCGACGTTACGGTATTTCAAGGCGATAAACGTGAACCTGACGTGGTGCGTAAGGCTAAAGGCCAAGAGGTTCGAAATGTTCGTGCCAACCAAAACAGTCTTGGTATTGCTGTTCCCAAGTCCATGAGCGGTCGTTGCGACAAGCTGGGCAGATTTTCTCGATTAAACCGTGCCGGCGTACAGAATCCGGTGGCTGTGGAAAAGGCAGTGACCAAGTCTCTCGATTGGCTGACTCTCAACCAAAACGAGGACGGTTCGTGGGGTAAGACTGCTCAAGGAGCCATGACTGGCTTTGCCTTGCTTTGTTACTTGGGTCATTGTGACCTTACGGATTCCGTCGTTTACGGGGAAGCCGTAAGCAATGGAATCAATTATCTTGTCGATTTGGGCGTCAAGAAGGATGGCTGGTTGTACACCACTAACAATCGACACGGTGCGGCTTATGCTCAAGGGATCGCCACTTATGCCTTGGCGGAGTCTTACGGGATGACGGAGAAGGATTTTATTTTGCCAACGCTGGAAAAAGCCGTTCACCGAATTGTTTCAGGGCAGAAACAGGATGGCGGATGGTATTACTTGGAGGAACGCAAAGGCCCGAACAATATGCGCTTTGATGACTTTGGAAAGAACGTCAAGGATGCCAGTGATACCTCGGTCAGTGGTTGGCAGTTTCAAGCTCTCAAGGCTGCGTTCAATACCGGTGTGGTTTTCCCGGGAGTCGAGTCAGCCCTTGAAGCGGCTGTGAAAAACTTTTATCGCGTATATTCACCCAAGAACGGTGGCTTTGGTTACCGCAAGGCTTCGGATACAAATAATATCAGACACAAGTTGACTGGCGTTGGTTCTTTGGGTGTGCAATCTTGGGAGACGGGACACCCTTCCAAAGAGAAAAGAAGAGAGGTTCTAACGAAAGCTACTCAACATATTCTAAAGGCCAATAAAGGCATGAGTTATGGTAGCGAAGACTCGAACCTCTATTCTTGGTATTATGATACTCAGGCCCTTTTTAATTACGGTGGAGCTTCATGGGTTTCATGGAATCGTAGGATGGAACCTATGCTTTTGGCTGCTCAAAATGACAATGGCAGTTGGCCTGCCGAAGGGAGCAACTTGACTGCAAAGCGAGGCGGGAAAGATGCCGACGTATATCGTACGACTCTTTGTACCCTCATGCTAGAGGTGTACTATCGTTACGTCTACTGAGTTGCTCTTAGGCAAAGCTATTTCAGCTATGTCGTCGCTACCGTTCAAACTTCTCCTCATGGGTTTCCCGTTGGCGGCGATCACCTCTGTTTGCGCTCAACTTGGCGAACTTCCTACCAAGTCTAAAGGAAAGCTAGATGGCATTCTAGTGGCAAAGGGAAATGCTTGGATAGAGGTCAAGGATGACAAAGGTTACCCTCATCGTTATCTCCCTAGTTGGATCGGTGGTCCGCCCAATCGCGGAGGTGGTTACGATCGAGCCGTTTTGAGTCAACTCGACGAAATTCCCGTCGGCAACCGGGTTCAACTTACTTGGCATTGGGACGGTCATTTGCGGGTCGATCGCTTGAAATTGCTTCGTCCATATAAAAGAAAGGGGGTCACGGTGGGCACAATCTTGGACAAGGGAGACAATTGGGTGGAGATGGGTTCTTCCCGTTTTGGAATTCCCTTTCGCTATTACGCAAAATGGGTGGGGGGATTACCCGAAAGAGGGGGAGGGTATCATGAAGCAACCTTATCTTCTCTCGAAGAATTGCAACCGGACGACAAAGTCAAATTAACTTGGGTCTTCGACGTACGCCCGCGAATCGTGTCCTTTCGCGGTGTCGAGGAAGAAGAGGATGTTTTCGTGCCTTTTTATGAAAAGGTCGATCTGTTTCGTCCGCGCCCTCGACCAGTCATACCATCCGGTCCTGCGAATCCTTTCGATCAGGTCACTCCCCAAACTCCCGACTCTGCCAATCCCTTTGATCGAGGTGCCGCCAGCCCTTTCGACCATGTTTCGCCTAAAGCCTCTCCTGTCCCTTCAGTCAGTCCCTTCGATATGACACCTGCATCATCTATTGACCCAGTGCCTGGTGCTTCCAATCCTTTTGATCAGGCGTCACCCGCACCAGTCTCAACCCCGTCGACCTTTGATTCTAATATCCCCGCCAATCCCTTTGACGCACAACCATCCCCGGTTCCTGCCAACCCGCTCGACCGATAGATTGG
>CAWVZQ010000540.1:0-2463 GCA_963934405.1 uncultured Opitutales bacterium
AATCAAAGCAATCGGAAGAAGAATGGGCGGCAATAATGGGGATCGGACTGTCGCCGTTTCGCGAAAACATACTTTGCAAAAGATCGCTCTGCTCGTTTTTAGTAGGCAAACCCGTGCTTGGACCACCACGTTGAATGTTGCAAATGATCAAGGGCAGTTCCGTAATTGAAGCCAAACCTATAAACTCGCTCTTTAAACACATTCCCGGGCCACTGGTCGCGCAAACAGAAAGCTTGCCTGTAAAACTAGCGCCCAATGCCATGCCCATGGCAGCAATTTCGTCTTCGGCTTGAATTGTCTTTACGCCAAAATGCTTGAGTGCGGAAAGGCCTTCCAAGATAGGAGATGCAGGGGTTATGGGATAACCTGCGTAGACTAATTCGAGCTTGGATTGCTTAGCTGCAGCAACCAACCCGTAGACCAATGCCTCGTTACCCGAAATTTTACGGTAAACACCTGAATCAACGGGAGCCTTGGCAATTTGGTAACGATTTCGGGCCGATTCCATCGTGTCGCCCAAGTTGAAACCAGCTTTAAGGGCAATTGTATTGGCCTCCGCTAAGTCTGGCAGACGCTTGCCCCACTTGTCTTGAAAGAACTTGAGAGTGGGCTCTAATGGACGACCGTACACATAGTACATAAAACCGAGCGCGAAGAAATTTTTGCAACGTGCTTTGTCGGTAGGCTTGAGAGGGCTTTCGGAAAGAGCCTCCTTGGTTAAACTGGTGAAGTCTATTTCCACGAGGTGAAATTTTTTTCGTAACTCCTCAGCTTCCAAAGGGTTGGATTCATAACCCGCCTTAGAGATATTCATTTTTTTAAAGGCAGCCGTATTAACCACGAGCATGCCGCCAGCCGGCAAATCTTCCACATTCGCTTTGAGAGCTGCCGGATTCATGGCAACAAGTGCATCGGGTTCGTCGCCAGGAGTAAGAATTTCCCGGCTACCGAACTGTACCTGAAAACCGGAAACACCCGCCAAGGTTCCTGCGGGAGCTCGAATTTCAGCGGGGAAATCCGGCAATGTGGCAATGTCGTTGCCGGCAAATGCACTACTATCCGTAAAGCGTTCACCCACAGTCTGCATGCCGTCACCGGAATCACCCGCGAAACGGACGACGGCCGACTCGATTTCAATAAAACTATCTTTGGATTGAGCCATATCAACAATGGGCAACGGAAAGTCAGGTTAGCAAACTGAGAGAGCGAACAGAAAAGTAATAATTTACATATTGCGAAATGTAGCTTTTTTGCAGTGATTTCAAGCTTGAAAACAAGATTTCAGTTATCTCGCACGAGAAAAAATCAGGGAACCTCAGCCCCAAATGTATCCATCCCGAAAATCGGCAAAGGAAAAGCGAATAAATTGAACGCCATCGAGATGCGTTTTCCAGATGCAGAATTGCTTCGTACGCCGTGCCGCAGCACCGAAGGAAACAGGACTAAAACTCCTGTTTCAGGCACAAGGGTCAAGTCTTCCTCTCCATCGGACCTGAAGAAGAGTTCACCTGAATCAATAGGCGTATCAAGATAGTAAACACCGGAAATCTCAGACTCTCGGGCATGATTGTGTACGCCGGTACTCTCTCCAGTGGTAGCAAGGTTGAACCAGAAAGGTGGGTGCTCAAGTCCAAAGGGTGGGTCGTACAACGCCACCAACTTCCCCCCATAAAGGTTCACCGCCAAATCACGTGAAGGACGTATAATGTCGCGAACGCTTGGAACCTTTTCTATGGGTAGGTAGGAATTTTCCCATCGACCGCCAATTTTGTGAGAAAAAGAAAAGTCTTTAATTCCAGCATGCAATTCATGCAGCAAACGAGAAGTTCGTTGAGCGTGATCAGGCAAATGCCCCCGAAAGATTTCTCTTCCGGCAAACGACAACTTTTCGAACCCTTCCATGGGACTGAGGATTATTTCCTACCCAAACGCAACAGGAGCTCGGTTTGCCCGGGAAAACTTTCGCACAAGCCATCAATGTCGCCCCAAGCAAAATCATCAAAGTCGAACCCCGGAAAAACCGAACAACCGATAAGGCACCATTCTCCGACATTGCAAAGCTCAGCCGCAAAAGTGGTTTGGGAGGGAATCGTGAGTTGAGGTTCAGCACCTAAAGACATTTCCGGGCCAAGAGTTTGACTCACGTAACCATCAACTCCAAACATATGTACCAGTAGACCACAGCCGGCGTGAAAGAACCAAGTCTCGTCGCTCCTCAAATGATGCCAAGCCGAATATTCATTCCCAGCCAGCAAATAGTAAATGCAAGAACCCTGTGCACGTTCACCATGTGGCGTGGAAATTTTACTACTTGATTCAAAAGTGCGACGAAACCAACCACCCTCAGGATGCCGTTCCAATTCAAGACTTTCGATGACTTCCCGGGCGGTCATTATTCAATGGGGGTGGGAATGGTCGGGACGGAGAGATTCGAACTCTCGGCCTCCTGCTCCCAAAGCAGGC
>CAWVZQ010000541.1:0-2463 GCA_963934405.1 uncultured Opitutales bacterium
GCCTGCTTTGGGAGCAGGAGGCCGAGAGTTCGAATCTCTCCGTCCCGACCATTCCTAGCAATTCTTTACATGACAGCTCAGGAAGTCATCGAAAATCTCGGATTAAAACGTCACCCAGAAGGGGGATGGTTTCACTGAACTTTTGAATCAAGTAGTAAACTTTCTACTGTTCATGGTGAACGTGCGTTGAGTTCTTGCATTTACTATATGCTGCATGACAATGAATATTCGGCATGGCATCGTTTGGTGAGCGATGAGACTTGGTTCTTTCATGCAGGATGCGGGTTGCGGGTTCATATGTTTGGAGTTGATGGTTACATTCTCAAAACCCTCGGATCGGATCTGTCTCTAGGGCATGAACCTCAATTTACGATTCCCGAGCAAACCACTTTTGCTGCTGAGCTTTGTAATGTTGGAGAATGGTGCCTTATCGGTTGTTCGGTTTCGCCGGGGTTCGACTTTGCTGATTTCGCTTGGGGCGACATTGATGGCTTGTGCGAAAGTTTTCCCGGGCAAAGCGATCTCCTGCTGCGATTGGGTAGGAAATAGCTTCCACACACCATGGAAGAGTTTAAAAAATTATCATTTGCTGGAAAAGAAATCTTTCTAGGGTATTTGCCTAACCATGTTGAACTGACTTCCCGGTTGCTGTATGAATTGAATTTGGGGATGGGTGCCCTTTCCTTTTCTCACAAGATTGGCGGTCGTTGGGAAAATTCCTACCTGCCCATAGAAAAAGTCCCGAGTGTTCGTGATATTGTCCGTCCAGTACGTGACTTGGCTGTGAATGTTTATGGAAAAAAACTGTTGGCGTTATTTGAACCTCCAACTGGTCTTGATCATCCGCCTTTCTGGTTCAATCTTTCTGAAACAGGAGATAGTACTGGCGTTCACAATCATGCCCGAGAGTCTGAGGTTTCCGGCGTTTACTATCTTGAAGTGCCCATTGATTCGGGCGACCTCTTCTTTCGATCTGATGGTAAGGAGGACTTTTCTCTCGTGCCCAAAGCAGGTTACGTGGTCCTCTTCCCCTCGGAGCTTCGACATGGTGTACGAATGAATTCTTCATCTGGTAAACGCATCTCCTTGGCGTTCAATTTATTTGCTTTTCCTCTTCCCATTTTTCGTGAGGAAACATTTGGGGCTGAGGTTCCTTGACTTTTTCTAATGCGAGTTAACTAAAATCTTGTTTTCAAGCTTGAAATAAGTCGAATAAAGATACATTTCGAAAGATGTAAATTGTTACTTTCTTGTTCGCTCTCTCAGTTTGCTAACCTGACTTACAGTCGTTCATTGTTGCTATGGCTCAAGCCAAAGATAGTTTTATAGAAATCGAGTCGGCTGTCGTCCGCTTTGCGGGTGATTCCGGTGACGGTATGCAGACTGTGGGTGAACGCTTTACGGACAGCAGTGCATTTGCTGGAAACGACATAGCTACTCTACCTGATTTTCCTGCGGAAATCAGAGCTCCTGCAGGAACCTTGGCGGGTGTTTCCGGCTTTCAGGTACAGTTCGGGAGTCGGGAAATTCTTACACCTGGCGATGCACCCGATGCACTTGTCGCCATGAATCCGGCGGCTCTCAAGTCGAATTTACCCGATTTGCCTGCTGGCGGTATGCTCGTGGTTAATACGGCTGCCTTTAAAAAAATGAACATCGCTAAGGCGGGCTATGAAACTAACCCGCTGGAGGACGATGACTTACGGAATAAATATCATCTGGTCGAGATAGACTTCACGAATTTGACGAAGGAGGCGCTTTCCGAAAGCCCGCTCAAGCCCACGGACAAGGTGCGTTGCAAGAATTTCTTCGCTCTTGGCTTTATGTATTATGTGTACGGTCGCCCGTTGGATCCCACCCTCAAGTTCTTCCAAGACAAGTGGGGCAAGCGCCTGCCGGATTTGGCAGAAGCCAATACACTTGCGCTCAAAGCCGGTTTCAATTTGGGCGACACGATGGAATCGGCTCGAAATCGATACCAAATCGCCAAGGCTCCCGTTGATGCTGGTGTTTACCGTAAAATTTCGGGTAACGAGGCATTGGTCTACGGGTTGGTTGCTGCAGCAAAACAAGCCAAGCTTGAATTACTCTATGCAGGTTATCCCATAACCCCTGCATCTCCTGTTTTGGAAGGTCTTTCGGCACTCAAGCATTTTGGCGTTAAGACTATTCAAGCCGAAGACGAAATCGCTGCGATGGGTATGGCCTTGGGTGCCAGTTTTACAGGCAAGCTTTCTGTTTGCGCCACCAGTGGTCCAGGAATGTGCTTAAAGAGCGAGTTCATCGGTTTGGCTTCAATTACCGAACTGCCCTTGATTATTTGCAACATCCAGCGCGGAGGACCAAGCACGGGTTTGCCTACTAAAAACGAACAGAGCGATCTTTTGCAAAGTATGTTTTCGCGTAATGGCGACAGTCCGATCCCCATTATTGCCGCCCATTCTTCTTCCGATTGCTTTGATT
>CAWVZQ010000542.1:0-2454 GCA_963934405.1 uncultured Opitutales bacterium
ATGCCAAGCTGCCGGAGACCATCGTTCGTCTTGCCGCCGATCCCGATGCGTTCGTTCGCCAGTCCGCCGCCCAGTTGTTGGCCCGCCGGGCATCGGCTCCCGAACTGACTCGCTGGGCTTCGAATGAATCCGAGCTAGTTCGCCAAGGGGCTGTGAATGCCGCCGGTTTCCATATCTGGCATGCCATCGAGTCGACCACCAACTTCCCCAAGGTTCGTGAATTAGCCCACCCCGCCCATATGTCCTTCGCCCAGGCCGATGGCCCGATAAAGCTGACCGACCTTGGCAAGCCGGTCTTTATTTACATGCCGTCCGAATGGTGGAAGGACGAAAAGAACAGGAAGTCCGTGGCTCCTCATTTTTCTCTCCTCACCAAAGCCTTGGGCGATCCGTCCCCAAGCGTTCAACTTCCTGCCGCGGTCCAATTGTTCTTTCTTAAAAATACCGAATTTGACCCCAAGGTGCTGACGATCCTCGAGGGCGCCGGTGTCGATCTGGGGTCCAAGTCCAAGGCATCTGTGAATGCCAGCGCCCAAAAGAAAGGGCTGCGAGCCCTGGAGACCGCTACCTTATCCAGCAACGAAAAGATTCCGCCTGCATTTGTCGGCATGGACTGGAACACCGCCTATAGCAAAGGCAAGGCACCGGCCGGCAAGAAGCTTTTCACGGAGCGCGGTTGCATTGCTTGCCACTTGGCTCCCGACGACGGCAAGGGCGGAAGCATCGGTCCTTCGCTGGTAGATGTGCACACACGATTCTCTCCCCAATACCTAGCCGAGTCGATCCTCCTCCCGAATCGTTTTGTTTCGCCTAATTTCCATCCCACCACTCTGACCATGAAGGATAAATCGGTTCATGTCGGTTTTATCGAAAAGGATGGCGACGAAATCGATTTACGCATCATCACGGGTGCGGTGATAAAACTGCCCGGGGCACAGGTTGCCAAACGCGCCACCAGTCATCAATCCATGATGCCGGCCGGCTTGGTTCAGTCACCTGACGAAATGAATCACCTGCTCGCCTACATGCTTCACCAAACCACCCACGCCAGTCCCCCGACTGCTATGCTGGCAACATTGGCCGATTGGGAAACCACCGGAAATTGGAAGGTCGATGACGTTGGTGCCTTTGCCCTGACTCCACGACCCGGGGAGACTGACTGGACACGCTATGGCCATTACCTGTGGAGCAAGCAACCTTACGAAAACTTTGAGATCGAGTTTCAGTACAAGCATGAGAAGGGGGGCAACAGTGGCTTCTATTTCAACGTCGCCGATCGCAAAAAGGCTGTCGGCTCGGTCATTGAGGTACAGATTATAGACTCTGCCGGCCAAGCCAAGATCAGTGCGCATGGAACTTGCGGTGGAATTTTGCCGGGTATCGACCCCAAAGCCAACGCCGCCAAGCCGGCAGGCCAGTGGAACAGTATGAAGATCAAGAGCCTTGCCGGTGAAGTTACGGTCACCCTGAACGGCGTACTGGTTAATCAAGTAAAGCTGACTCATCCGAATTTGCAGTCCAAGCCCAAGCAGGGCTACTTCGGTTTCCAGGATCATGGCCTTCCTTTTTGGCTGCGTAATATCAAGCTCCGTGATCTGGGAAGCGGAGGTGTTGCTCCAGTGCTTTCCAACGACTTGAACATTGTGCACCGCTTTGATCCCGAGAAGCCAAACGTATTCCGTTTCGAGGCGGTCGAGGCACAGTACGTGCGGGTGGACATCCTGCCCGGTTCAAAATTGCAGCCCTGCATCGATGAGTTCGAGATCTTTGCCCCGGGTGCGGAAACAAACGTTGCCCTAACTGGCAAAGCTACGGCATCTTCGTTGCTGCCCGGCTATGCGTACAAGCATCTGATCGCTTTTCTGAACGATGGTGTTTATGGCAACGGGCGTAGCTGGATCCCGGCAAGAAATACGGGCTGGGCCCAAATCGAGCTGGCGAAGACCACAAAAATCAATCGGGTCGTCCTCTCGCGGGATCGCGAAGGGAAACTGCGTGCGCGTTTGCTGGCTTCGTTCGACATTCTCGTGTCGAACGACGGCACGACCTGGAAGACCGTGAAGAAAGTCCGACCAAGGAAAGCTAGAATGACAATCTCAGAAGCCCGAGAATTGTTCCTGGAAGACCGTGAAGAAAGTCCGACTGTTGAGTAACCCGGATTCTTCGAAATGAAATCTCCCACAACGCAAAGAAGCAACCCCCCTTCTCCCTTCATCCACCCGATCATCTCAGGTAAATCATCAATCACGGTGAGACCCAAGTCTCCCGTGAGATCGCACGTATCTCGACACAGATTACACAGTTGTCTCCCCGGTTAATTCTTTGACCACCCGCTGAACCGAATCAGAAGAATTCCAGGAACCCCCAGATTCCAATTGGGATAGTGTGAAAAAGAGTGGGATGTGTTTTGGGAATCGAACCCAACGAACATCGAACCCCCCGTTTTCAGGGGAA
>CAWVZQ010000543.1:0-2441 GCA_963934405.1 uncultured Opitutales bacterium
GTCAACGCGACGGGAACGCTTGGCGGAAAGAAGGGCGTTAAAAACGATGAGCTTGGCAGCGTTTCCATAAGCGCTACCGGTTTGGGGTATGACGAGGATACGACTTTTGCAGTGGCAACCTATCCCTCTAATCCCCGTGCCAATTGGTCGTTCGATAATATTTCAACTCGGCCCACCATGTTGCCGCGAACGCCCAATTGGACCTCTTACGTTAAGCCTAACCTCGCTCACCGATGGAAGTTCGACGAGCTTGAAAACAATTCCTCGACCTTTGCCGATTCGATAGGCGACAGTAATCTTACCGTATGGGACGGGGGAGCCTTGATTGGCTCTCACAACTATTACGATGCGGGAAAGCATTGGGGTGCTCTTGAATTTAATGGCACTGCCACCGGAATCACACCAGCAGTAGCGGTTGATCCTTCCAAAGGATTAACGGTTTCGCTCTGGGCTAGAGTTACTGAAAATAACTCAAGTGATCATGATTTTGTTTCTATGGGTGATGGCGGTATAACTGGCGGATTCAGCTTATATGTAGATGTGACAGGGAATGATGCAAGGGCCAGATCGCGAGCGGGAACTATGGCCGTTCCGGAAATATTCAATCCAAGCGCCCCAAATATATTCACTGGCAACTCTTGGGTGCATTTGGCTCTTGCCTTTACTGAGCAAAACGGAACATCCGGAACATGGAGCTTTTATGTTAACGGCGACTTAATCCAAGACGGGTATACCGAAAACATCCCTTCTGCGGGATCGGTTAAAATAGGTGATGCCTTTAGGGGGCAAATCGATGAACTGGAAATTTATACTCGAGGCTTGTTCGTAGCTGAAATTCGCGAATTGGCTGGTATGTACGTCTTGGATTCAAGCGGGAACGACAGCCACGGGGTATTAGTGGGCGGTAAAGAGGCATCCGTTGTTTCCGGCACCGGAAATTCTAAAGTGTCTCATGCTTTGGATCTCAACGGCTCGACATATGTGGATCTCTTTTCGTCGATAGGGGTAATGAATAGTATGCCTCGAGGAACAATTACCGCATGGTACGCCACAAACGGAAGGAGGGGAGGTAATGGAGCTTGGGAAGATATGACGATTCTTTCCGCCTCCGACAAGGACGATAATAGCTCCGCCCTTCGCTTGATGATACGTGACACCGGGCAAATCGGCTTTTCCGTAAAGAACGATGGAGGGGTCGTCGTCGACATATATACCGAGGAAGCCTTTCGCGACGAGGATACCGGTGACCCCGACGAGTGGCATCATGTTGCGGTTATCGTCGATGATAATGGAACAGAGATTTTCGTGGACGGGAATAAGAAAAAGATTTTGGCAAGCACCGGTTCCGTCGATGCAAGAGGCTTTTTCTCGGATGTCCAAAACATAGATAGCATTACTCTTGGCCGGCATTTTTGTTCGAATCCCGACCAGACCGAAATTTTCGAAGGAAGATTGGACGAAGTGTATCTGTTCGATCGCGTGCTTTCCGCCAAGGAATTGCAGTACATGATCGACGAGGCGACACTCAACACGGTTGTAGAGGCTAAGTTGGTTCCTTCAATCGATGCCGTTGGTACCCTTAAGTTGATCGATGGGGGTTCCGGTTACAGGGAAATACCCCGGTTATCCTTTGTTGGCACTCATACGGGCGGAGACAAAGGCATGGCGATGGCGGAAGCGTCTCTTGTCCCAACGAAACTAGATGACCTCGCATTCGTGGATTTCCAAGGAGTTCCTCTGGTAGATGCGGAAATGAGCACTGATGAGCACGGTATGCTTGCCCAATTCATAACTGGGTTTCGTTTGCCTCCCACTATCACAATCGAGCTTTCGCCTTCCATACAAGACGAGGATGCCGCAGGCAAAGGCCTTTTCTTTATTCCCGAGGTGGGGGGCTATGAAATTACGAACTCAGGATCCGGCTTTTTGGCTGGCTGGACACCCGCCAACGATCAAGCCTTCGTGATTTCGGGGAGGGGATGCAAGCCACCTGTTTTTGAGCCCCTTATGGAAGCTGACCCCCACCACGACGGATTTTTCCGCATAGCAGGGGTTAGGTTGAAGGAAAGAGGATATGGGCCCTACGACAACAATACCACATACCTGCTTCCACAGTACGGCGCCAACGGAAAGGTCGATTACTGGTACCTGGATCCTCTATTCATTACCGGTGGAAACCTTGCGGGGCCCACTTACCCGGATGGTTCCTCTTCTTCCAGGTATCAAGGAGACTCCGGCACTGCCAATTATCCTACGGACACCTATCCCGCTAAGTTGAAGGTGAATGTCGCTGATGCCGCCGATGTCACCGCAGGTCTCGCTTCGGCGAGCGGCGACATAATGAGCATGGAAGTGGTGTCTGGCGGAAAATATACCAACGGGCCTCCGGGGCCTCCGAATGCGCAGGACATTGTGGGAGGCGTTGGTTATCGAGAAGCCCC
>CAWVZQ010000544.1:0-2432 GCA_963934405.1 uncultured Opitutales bacterium
CATCGGGGGCCAACTGGCGATCCTCGGATTGGTTCGGCAGCTTTTACCTGACGGACACCCCGTGGCTGTATCACGGTGAGCTGGGCTGGCTCTACTCCAGCGGAACCTCTTCTTCGAGCGTTTGGCTTTGGACGGAGGCGCTGGGCTGGGTATGGACGGGGAAGGGAACCTTTCCCTACCTGTATCGAAACGCCGACTTCGGATGGTACCATTGGAACGGCACGCTGAAGGGACGCTCTCTCTTTTATCGGTATTCCGACTCGCAATGGATCGACTTTCCCTTGGGCGGTAAGGCGGAGGCTTACAAATGAAGACTTTGAGCAATGGATTGAGCGCCTGTTCGGCCCTGTTATTCGTAGGGGCGTTCTCGTTTCTCTTTTGGATGACGCCGAGACCTGTCCTTGCCCAAGACGTGCCCCTCGCGCCGGCAGTGCCCGCAGAACCTGATGCCGAAGGATCCTCCAAGGGAGTGATCCTAATCGCGGCGAAGGAGGGAACGACCAAGTTCTCCCGAGCGGGCAAGGTGTTGCCCGCCGAGGCGACCGTGGTCAACGCCGCCCTATCCGAGGGCGTGCTGATCGAGACGGGAGCGGACGGGAAGGTGACGTTGCTGTTCTCCAACGGCACGGTATCCACGGTGGGTCCTTCGACCAAGCTGACATTAAAGGAGTTTTCTCAGGAGAAGTTCGATGCGGACGATCGCTCGATGGGGGAACTGAACGAGGAGCCGAGTCTGTCGAACGTGAAGCTTTCGCTGGACTTCGGTTCTCTCATCGTGGGCACGAAGAAGCTGAACAAGGAGTCCAGCTTCGATATCGAGTCATCGGTGGGCACCGCGGGTATTCGCGGCACCCAGTTTCAGGTGGCTCAGCCTGCCGGCGGTGGCTTTTCCTTGGACGTTGCGGAATCGACCGTGGCCTTTACTCCGCAAGGAGCCGCGGCTCCCTTGCCCGTGGTTACCGGCAAGGGTCTGGACGTCGCCGTGGGAGCGGCTCCGGTTGCGCGTCCGATCAAGCCCGCTATTGCCCAAGCGATCACCCAAACCAATGCGGGCGCCTTCGCCCTCACCGCGAACGTATCGTTGAACGTGGTGACGGCGAAGATGGATGAGGCTGGCTCGGGCGAGGGCGGATCCGATTCCGAGGACGGCGGAGAAGAAGGCGGCGAAGAGGGTGGCGAGGAAGGTGGCGAGGAAAGTTCGGACGATTCCGGTGGAGACGATTCCGGCGGAGGCGACGGTGGAGGCGAGTCGAGCGCTGCGGCTCCGGCGGAGAGTCCGCCCGTGGACAACGCCCAAGTACTGGAGAACAACCCCGACGTGAAGGAAGGTCGCAAGGAAGGGAAGATCGACGAGCGTACCAAGCTCGTTCTTGCCCTCAAGCTGACTCAGGAGCAGTCGACTCGGTTTTACGCCTATCCCGACGAAGTCCAGAACGACTTGCTGAAGGAAGCACCCGAGGTGGCTCAACGCCTGTTGGATCTGAATCCACCCGTGGACGAGGCCCTGCGCTACTACGATTATGCCGATGCCACCCGTGAAAACACTCTCTCTTCCCTGAGCGACGATTTGCTCGCGGCATCCTTGTCCACTGACTTCATGGAGCGTCAACTGCTGGACCTTCTCACCTACGAGAATGGGATTCGGGCAAAGGTTTTGGCGGAACCCGCGGCGACTTCTCGTCGCCTGATGGACGTTCACGTTCTCGGTGGCGACGCCGTTCTCTTCTACGGCTACGATGCCGACCTTCGGGGACGTATTTTGCAACTGGATAAGAACGAGGCGGTGTCCGCCCTGTTGCAGAAGAAGTACGATGCGGCCACCATGGCGGTGGTGCTCGGGGACGAGAATCTGGTTCGCTTCCGTACTGCGAGCGATGCCACGGCGGCTTCCTTGGACGAAACCGTCGATGCGAACGTCCTCGGCCGGTCGGCGACCTTCGTGGCCGACAGTCACGCCAACGGCAACGACTTTTTATTGGACGCTTTGCTTGAGATGGGGGAGGGCAAACTGACCTCTGATTTGCTTGCCACCGGGGAAGAGGCGAACCGATTGCTAACCGACTTGACGATCGCCGGCGGGATTACTTCCGCCCATGCCTTTTCCGCCGCCGAGGTGACGACTAATCCCTTCTACGTCGACGCCGCCTCGGTCTGGAAGCAAGTGGCGGCGGATCACTTCCCGGACGCCGTGGCCGTTGCCTTCGCGGGTCGCGAGGTGAAGCTGTCTTCGGGCGACTATTCCTACTCGTCCCTGCTGAGCTCTGGTTCCGATACCCTGCTCGTGAGCGCATCCGCCGGTTTGACCGTCGATGGCTCGATCGCCTTCTCCGGTTCCGCCGATCGTTCGACTCGCGTGGTCTTCGCCGGCGGTGGAACCGTGACCGCTTCCTCGGGAACCAAACTGGACGTCGCCTTGGCCGACTTGGCGGTGG
>CAWVZQ010000545.1:0-2421 GCA_963934405.1 uncultured Opitutales bacterium
TTTTTTCACTTTTTTAAGTTTCAAGGGTTCGAATCCCGACTGAACCAACAAATACTCCCCTTTCTCATCACCAACGATTCGACCCATGACCACCGAACCATCCTTCATCTTCAGTTCATGCTGTTCGAATTGTTCAGATACCACCAAGTTGGGCTGCAAGGTAGATTCCAAAATGGCTTTGTAGTCGCTGCGCTTGGCCAGGTTCGTCAAGTCGGGGCCAATGCCGCCGCCTTCCGTGCTAAAGCGGTGGCAGGCCACGCAGAGTCCGGCCGAAAACATCTTTTTGCCATTGGCCAAGCTACGGCCCGTCAGTGGTTCCTCCTTGAGCATCTTGAGAGCGGTGTCGACAGTCCAGGCAACACTTGGGCCTTTTGCCTTGGGCAATTTGGAGATATCGATACTTTTGACGTCGCCCATCAGGTATTGGAGGAAGGTTTTGTCCTTTTCGGGCACGGAAGCGATCGCAGAATCCCTGATCTTTTGGATGTAGCCGGTGAACATGTTGCCACCTTTCTTAGACATGAGAGTTTTCAATTCACCGAGGTAGACCTTGCGGTGATCCATGGTCCAGCCTTCCTGGACGTCCTTCAGGCAAAAAAGAAAATGAATGTTGAGGATATTGGGGTTGGATTCCATTGAACTCAGGATTTTGTTTCCATAGCCACGGTTGCGTTTCATGACTTCGGCGTCGAAATCAGGCACCTTGGCCTTTGTCGATTGCATGAGGGCAACCGTCTTCTCCACCACCGATGGGTGCTGCAAGTAACAGAGCACCCGACAAAGTTCCTCGTTCAAGTTGTCGTCCCTGGCGGGGAAGTGAGGATCCAGTTGATCACCGATCGCCTTGATCTGGTCGGCCTCCGGTTTACCTCCGCGGCTCATAATCACCCCATAGGTTCTCAATAGAGCCAGCTTGCCCGTTTTGTCGAGATTATCAAAACCCACTTTCAGGAGACGCTTCACACTGGGAACCAGGCTTCCTGCGAGATCGCTGCGGGCCAAGCCTAGTAGGGCATGAATGGCCGCCACGTCGTCCTTTTCCGAATAGGCTTTGTCAGACCAGGCCTTGGCATCCTGCCACTCGATGGCAATGCGGGCGGCATAGCGCAGGTGGTAATCCTCACTGCTCAGATAGGGCCAAGCAGTTTCCACTGCCTTGGGATCGGGATGACCGTGAAAGGCCTCTAGCATGTGACGAGTGGCGCGAGCCTTGGCGTGAGAGCTAGTGGTATCCAGTTTTGACAATGCTGTGGAAGCTGGACCCTTATAGGAAACCCGATACAAGTAGGATTGGCCACCACGACCGCCCACACAGAAGTACATGTTACCGTCCGGGCCTACGTCGACGTCGGTCAAGGCCAGCGAGCCTTTGGTATTGGAAATGAACTCACGCTTTTCCCCAACATAGGATGAACCCTGGGGCTTCAGGTGGATCGAGTACATGGTGGCGAAGGTCCAGTCGCAAATGAACAGTGCATCGCGGTAATGGGTAGGGAATTGCGTGTTAGTACCGGCGATCACGCCGGTCGGGCAACCGGGGCCGACATCGACCACCGAACCCACGGTATCCGGGAAATATTTGCGCCATTTCTTGGAGGTGGCTCGCCAACCGCTTTCCCCTCCGGAAACGCCATGGTTGATACGCGTGGGCCGGTACCATGGGGCTCCGATGTCCCATTCCATGTCCGCATCGTAGACGAATAATTCGCCGTCGCGATTCAAGGCGAAGTCAACGGGGTTGCGATATCCCATGTTCATCAATTCGCGTTCCTTCCCGTCCGGGCTAAGTTTCAGCACCCAACCGCCCGGGGCCTTGCCTCCTCCATTGTGTCCATAGGCGTAGTTCTGCAGGAGGCAGTCATCTTTCCAGTTATCCCGAATGCGGGTCTTCTGGTACTCGGGGACACGGGTCATATTTCCGGCTATGACATACAGGCTTTTGCCGTCAGGGGTGACCACCAAGGAATGGGGACCATGCTCGCCACCACCTTGCATCGGAGAAATGACTTCCGAGGGGCCCAATTCGCCGTCCTCCAGCACCTTGGCCCGCGTCAGGGTATTGTTGCCCATCATGTAGAGGTGGTCGAAGGCGTAGAGCATGCCGTACAAAGACGACTTAACGTTAAGCTTCTTGACCTTGCTTTCATTGAAGTCCTCTCCTGGAATGGGAATCTCTACCAAGAAGGTCCCGGTCCCTCCTTGATCAGACACCGCCAAGCGACCATTGCCATCAAAAGCCATCGCTATCCAGGTACCATACTTTTTCTTGTCCACCTTGTAGATCAGGTCCACGCCGAAGCCGGGTTGCACATTGAAACCCGTTGAGGGATCCTCAACCGATTCTCCCAGTGGCGGCAATTGGTATTGTCCAAAGGCGCTAGCCAAAGAGAGTAACAAGCCAATGAAGGTAATTCGCAAGGT
>CAWVZQ010000546.1:0-2421 GCA_963934405.1 uncultured Opitutales bacterium
CCGAGGTCGAGGCGCCAAAGATTCAATGCCCCACCTGTTCATCTCCTCATCATCGCGAATGCTGGAGCCAAAACGGAGGGTGTACGGTGTATGGATGTAAGTCGTCGCCCTCGGACGAGCCCAAAATGGTAATTACCCACCAATCCCTCGCCAGAACTGCTCCAAGACCTGTTTCCCAAGATGCCAGCGGTCATCGAAGGTCAGGGGGGTATCGGCTTCGAAATCAATGTGGGAAGGAGTCGAGGACAATTCGCATCCCCCATGAGCAATCATCTTTTAGAACTTCTGCGCTACCAGCACCTCGCCAATATGGGGGTATTGGTCGCTTGGGATATGCGGGATTGCTATTTCTATCCTTTTTCGGAGTCGTTTTTATTTCTGGCATGCTGAACTCAGACGGACCGGTTTTACTGTTAATTCCTTTATCTTATATGCTAACAGCCTACCGCTTAAAAAATATTGGAGACAACCCTTGGTGTTGCCTCCTAATGCTAATTCCTATCGTAAACTTAATTTTGCAAATACGTTGTTTTCTATTTCAAGAGGGCTATGCAGACACGAAAAGATTGGACGCAGCAGGGAAAACCATCTCCTGGCTTTTATTTTCTATCTTTATCCTGCTATTGCTTGCCGCAATAATCGGAGCGGCTGAATACCATTGGTGATCTTCTCCTAGATGACAATATACATTAAACGCAACCGTCAGAACTTTGGACTGAGATGCAGATCTATGTAAAGAGCAATCGGAAGGACTATGGTCCGTACTCGCTCGAACAACTGCGGGAACTGGTCGAGGACGACACTTTCTTGCTCCACGATTCGGCCTCCGTTGATAATTCAGGCGAGTGGACCATCATCAAGAAGGTTCCTGGTTTCAAAACCAAGAAAGAGTCCTCTGCTGGAACCGTCGCCGGGCCAAGGCCAACCTGTCCTTATTGCCGGGGCGAAATCTCCCCCTCGGAACATCTTTCGTGTTCCACCTGCAAGAGTCCTCACCACGAAGAATGCTGGCAAGAGAACGGCGGTTGTACGGTCTACGGTTGCTCCGAGGCTCCCGCCGACGAAGCCCCCATCAGGATCGGTTCCGCAGATCTCGGACCCCGCGAACAAGAAGAAACTACATTCAGGGAAAATATCTCTGTGCCGAGATCTTCTCCGCCTCCGCCGCAAGCAAGGTTGCCACAGGCGGGAGGCGGGAGCGAGAAGACCGTCCCGTGGAAGGGCATCGGAATCGCCGTCGCGTTGCTGGCAGTCGCAGTTGTCATCTTGTGGCCGCCAGCTAGGGACGGAGAGAATGAAACTAGACATGCTGTCCCGGTGGAGGAACCCCTCCTCCCGGTTCCGGGGGAACTTTCGTCTGTCACGACAATTCCCGAGGGTGCCATGATCTTTCGGAACGGGGACTTCATTGGCAGGAGCCCGCTGTATTCAGTCGAAGTACCGGCCGAGACAATCTTGACGCTGACCGCCCGATTGGATGGCTACCGAGAAAAAAAGGAGCTCATTAAGCTGGAAGCCGGAGGTTCGGGAAGTGTCGATTTCGGGAACTTGGTCGAGAAGTCGGGTTCTCTTTTGGTGAAGTTGCGTCCGGACTTGGTCTTGGAAGCCGAGACCAAGGTGTTCATCGACGACAAGGACTTCACCGCCATGGCAACAAGGCACCCTCGATCTCGTTTCTTTTCATACGGATGGTTTGATCTAGAAGAGGTGAGCGTGAATTCACGCGCCATCAAGGTTTCACATCCGAACTATCGTTCTTGGACCAGTGATATATCGGTAAGGGAGGAAGAGAGCATCACAGTTGAGGCAGTGCTCGATCCGTTACCCGGAGAACTAATCATCTATGTGAAACCAGAGAGTACAACGATCTTTTTAAACGGCGACAACAAGGGAAAGGTGGGCAAGGGCCCGAGAGTGTTGTCCGATGTGGCCGCCGAGGAGAAACTGGAGGTGACCGCCCGCTTGGATGGCTACCGAGAACAAAGCCAAATCATTAAGCTGGAAGCCGGAAGCTCGAGACGCGTCGATTTCGGGAACTTGGTCAAGGAGTCCGGCGTCCTGCAAGTGAAGTTGCGCGCGGACTTGGCAGAGGATTCCAAGACCACCGTCTATCTCAATGGCATGGACGAGACTGGCAAGGCAGAGCTGGATTCATCTAGTGGCTTTATCTTTCGGGAGTGGGATGTTGGTCATGTTGACATTGAGGTTTCGCATCCGAACTACCATTCTTGGACTGGTCGTAAATCGGTCCGGGACGGGAAGAACACTCTGGTTGTGGCGAAACTCGAACCGTTGCCCGGAGAACTTATCATCTATGCGAAACCGGAGGACGCGACAATCTTATTAAACAACGTCGACAAGGGAAGGGTGGGCAAGGGCCCGAGAGTGTTGTCCGATGTGGCCGCCGAGGAGAAACTGGAG
>CAWVZQ010000547.1:0-2414 GCA_963934405.1 uncultured Opitutales bacterium
AAGTTGATCTCAGTTTTGAAATTTTTCGAGAAGGCGAGATTCAGATAAGAAAAAAATTCAGCGACTTGGGATAGCTTTAATATCTTCCTCTGAAGGCCAGAATTTTTCTATGTCCGAGAGTGGTGGTACTTCTCTGGGACGTACTAGGCGAAAACCCACGAAGAGGGCATCGGTATGATACCAGACGCTTTTCGGAATTTGCGGATCCTGTTGTTTCCATGCTTCGTTCGAACCCATGCGAGCAGCACTTCTGTGTTTACTCGATCCATCGTCCCAAGACCCACCTTTGACTAATCTTGGATAAAGCGTGTTTGGAGCGACCAATGGATTTTCCACTAGGCCCTTGAAGGCTGATTCACTGGGGGGAACATATTGGTCGAGAACCCATTCCCATACATTTCCGTGCATATCGTGCAAGCCCCAAGGGTTTGCAGGTTTTTGACCAATTTTTTGATACTTGAAACGGCTATTTCCGAGATGCCAAGAGTGTTTTGAGAGTTCCCCCTTGTCTTCGCCAAAACTGTAGGCTGTTTCCGTTCCGGCCTTACAGGCGTATTCCCATTCTGCCTCGGTGGGCAAACGATAAAACCTACCCGTTCTTGCACTTAGCCACATGCTATACATCTTCGCGGCGAGTTGCGTCATGCATATCGCTGGATAACCATTTTTTCCCATTCCGAAAGTCATGTCGGTATATGGAGCAGTTGGCTTAGTTACACCATCGGTCAGTTCATCGGCGTCGGTAGGTTCTAACTTTTTGTACTTACGGTTGTCCTTGTCCAAGTTAAGCATCCAGAGTTCGTATTCATCCCAAGTCAATTCATGCTTGGCCATCCAGAAATCATTCACCTTAACTTTGTGGGCTATATGCTCCTCTTTTCCTCGATTCGGATCTTCTTTGGGGCTGCCCATGGTAAAGGTTCCACCTTTTATGGGCAACAGGTCGAAAGAAGAGTCGGAAGTAGGGATTTCTTGCGAGTAAGCCTTGAAGCCATCATTTGCCGTTCCAGCCTTGAAGCCTAATTTCTGGTAAAGTTCTTTAGGCAACATTCCCAAAACGGTTAGGGATTTCTTTTTAGGTTGAAGTATAATTCCTTCCGGCCATTCAGCCCCTTCTTCAATCCATCTGCGAAGCATGAATAGATCAGCAGGGTCAAGAGGGTCGTTCCCCTCCGGGGGCATGAGTTCCTCATCGTCCATCGGTAGAGTGCATAAATACCATAGATCGCTTGCGACGGGGTCACCGGGGACGATGACGTCATCATTGGCGAAGGCGTGCTCAAAGGTGTCTAATCTCAGTTTGCCCTCGGCTTTATCCTTCCGATGGCAACTTAAACAATTAATCTCGAGAATTGGTTTTACATCATTAACGAAGGAGATTTTTTTCGGCAACCGCTTCCGTGGCGTCAGTTTTATCCCATCAGGCCACTTGGCTCCTTCCTTTATCCATTGCTTAAGGATTGTTTGTTCAGGTTTCCGAAGAGGGTAATCCTTTTCCTCGTTCTTGATCGGAGGCATGATTTCATCGTCGTCTTTAGGGAGTGTGGTCGTCCAGTAGAGAGAGCTTTCCTCGGGATCGCCGGGAGAAATTACATCTTTAGACTTAAACGCGAATGCTTTTTCATCGAGGCGAAGCTTGCCTTTTGCGTTGTCGGCGCGGTGACAGCTTACGCAGTTAAACTCCAGTACAGGCTTCACGTCTTGAATAAAGTCAATTTCAGCTGCCAACGTGCCAAACAGGCCTAAACTTGCACTTAGGTGCGTAAGTAAATGTAAATGATACCGTTTCATTATATTGTTTGTTCTAACTATCTAATATAGGGTAAACCGACCTTTATCCCAAAAACCTTTCGAAGTGTGAAGAAAAAAGCTCTGTTGTGAGAAGGCTCAGGTTATGCGAAATTATATAATATGCGATTCCTTGCAATAGCTTTAATCCTCTTCCGAATTGCACTCGAGACCTCTCTGGCGGAGCAGACCCGCTTTGCTTTCGTCGAAAAGCAAATGGGTGCGGATTTTCGTATCGTTCTCTATGCCGATAGCGAAAAGCTTGCTAATGAAGCCGCCACTGCGGCTTTTGCTGAAGTCGAACGCCTCAATAGCATTCTCAGTGACTATGACGCCGAAAGTGAACTCAGTCGTCTTTCTGAAACTTCCGGCTCGGGACAACACTTTCCACTTAGCGATGATCTTTTCGCTGTACTTGATGCCTCTCAAAAACTTTCTCTGCAAACGGGAGGTGCCTTCGATGTCACGATCGGACCCTGCGTGCGTCTCTGGCGCATTGCCCGTTTCAGAAAGACTTTCCCTTTAACCGAGAAGCTTGCGGAAGTTCGCAAGGCTGTCGGCTTTCGGCATCTGAACATTTCACATACAAAACAAACTGCTCTTCTAGAGGTTCCCAACATGGTGCT
>CAWVZQ010000548.1:0-2407 GCA_963934405.1 uncultured Opitutales bacterium
TGGATCGGCGGTTACTTCGAGACCTTCTGGTCGGTCAACCCGCACTGGACGGCCGAATTCAAATCAATCCCCAAGCACCCGGTCGCCAATGGGGTCAAACCCTTCACCTTGAAGGACGAATGGTACTATCACATGCGCTTTCGCGAAGGGATGAAGGGGGTCATCCCAATCCTAAGCGCCCTGCCCCCTGCAGACACCCTCAAGCGCGGAGACGGTCCCCATAGCAACAACCCGGCGGTTCGGAAAGCAGTCCTCGAACGGAAGGAAAAGCAGCACGTTGCCTGGGCATCGGAGAGAGAGAACGGACAACGTGGATTCGGAACGACGGGAGCCCACCACCACAAATCTTGGGATCAAGATGATTTTCGCACCTGCGTACTCAACGCAATCGTCTGGACTGCCAAGCTCGAGGTGCCAAAAGGCGGGGTAAAGTCCTTACCCAACCCGACGACCAGGCTTGGCGGAAAAAAAGGAGCATCCACCACCCCGAAGACCAAACCGCTCGACGTTAAGGAAGCCCTCTTTGCGACCAAGGTGATCACGACCAAGACCAAGGGACACGCTGCCGAGATCAAGGCGAACGTAAAGGGCGCCAAGGATCTTTATCTAGTCATGGCGGATGGTGGGGATTCTCATTCCTGCGACTGGGCGGACTGGGCGGAACCCCGACTCGTTGACGCCACGGGCAAGGAGACCAAATTGACCGATCTCAAGTGGAAGTCAGCAAGCACGGGTTGGGGAGGAGTCAGGATCAACAAGAACTGCGGGGGAAGCCCAATGAAAATAAACGGCAAACCGGTTACCTACGGCATTGGGGCCCACGCAAACAGCGTGATCCACTACCAGTTGCCCAAAGGACACAAGTTCGAAAAGTTTCTCGCCCGCGGCGGACTGGACGATGGCGGGAGCAGGCAACAGGGGGGGTCCAAGACCAGCGTACAATTTTTAGTGTTCAACAAGCCACCGAATCTAGGAAGCATATCCAAGGCCTCGGCCAAGGAACGCGGGCTCGCCCCGAGCATCGATCATTACCCGCCCGATCAACTGGTCATGGCGGAAGAAGGGCTGGAGGTCACGCTCTGGGCAAAATCTCCCCTCTTCTACAACCCGACCAACATGGACATCGACTACAAGGGACGCATCTGGGTTGCGGAGGGACGAAATTACAGAGGAAGAAGAACCGAAGCCGACGGCGACCGCATCGTGGTGGTCGAGGACAAGGACGGAGACGGAATAGCCGAGAGTTCCCATGTCTTCGTTCAGGAAAAGATTTTCATCTCACCTTTGGGTGTGGCCGTGGTCGACAACCGCATAATCGTTTCCCAGCCACCCGATTTGATCGTGTACACCGACGTCAACCGGAATGCCGTGTTTGACGAAGGAGTGGACAAGCGCGAAGTGTTGCTGACCGGGTTCGACGGAAACAATCACGACCATAGCCTGCACTCGGTGACGGTCGGCCCGAACGGACAGTACTATTTCAACCATGGTAACAAGGGGTCGAAAGTAACCGACAAGGAAGGCTGGCAATTGAACGCAGGAAGTTTCTATTCTTCGAGAGGCGTATCGGGCTTGCCCAGCGGGGACGGACAGGTCTACGTCGGCGGCGTCGCCCTGCGCGTGAACCCGGACGGTACGGGATTGCGGCCGATCGGACACAATTTCCGCAATTCATACGAGCAGTCGGTCAGTTCGTTCGGGGACGTCTTTCAAAACGACAACGATGATCCTCCGGCCAGCCGGACGGCTTGGCTGATGGAATACGGAAACATGGGGTTCGCCTCGCGCAACGGGAAGCGCAACTGGCGGGCCGACATCATGCCCGGCCAAACCACACCAGTAGGCGAGTGGAGACAGGAAGACCCGGGAACGGTCCCGGCCGGGGACGTCTACGGAGGCGGTTCGCCAACCGGAATCGCCTTTTACGAGAACGGGATCATGGAAGACCGGTTCGGGGGATACGTCATCAGTTGCGAACCTGCCCGCAATACCTTGTTCGGATACCACCCGAAACCAGAAGGCGCCGGCATCACCCTCCCCGAGCGCGATATTTTCATTACCAGCAACCCAGAGAAAAATTTTGCCGGGGCCGATTTTCGCAACGCCGGCGGCCAAATCGGTTACATCACACTGTTCCGCCCAAGCGACGTCACGGTGGGCCCGGACGGCGCCGTTTACGTAGCCGACTGGTTTGATGCCCGAGTGGGCGGACACAGTACTCGCGACGTCGGACAGACCGGAGCCATTTACCGAATCGCGCCCAAGGGGGCCAAGCTTTCCGTCCCCAAGTTCGACCTCTCCACCACAAGCGGACAAATTGCAGCCCTTCGGAATCCGTCACCGAACGTGCGCGAGCTCGGACGGGCCCCTCTCGAGGCAGAGGGAGAAAAATCAATTCCCGCAGTCA
>CAWVZQ010000549.1:0-2406 GCA_963934405.1 uncultured Opitutales bacterium
TGCTGGAAACAATGGTTCAACCAAGACCCCTTGTATTCCCAAAAAGATCACCGCTTGCTCTCCACCCTCTGGAGCCACCACCTGGTCAAGCGCCCGGAGAATGAGCTTACGGGAGTCGGTTTTCTTCATGGCGGATACCATCGCAGTCATGGCCAGTTCATGGACGGCAAAGGTTCGTACACCGTCCATCGCCCGGACCACTGGGTATTCGCCGGTACCAACCTAAAGCGAAAAGATGAGTTCGGCGGAAAAGACACCATCGTTGGCTACGAATGCGATGGTTGCGAAATCGAATGGCGTGATGGCCTGCCATTCCCTACGCACAAGGATGGCACACCGAAAAGTTTCACGATCCTAGCGACCTGTCCCGCTCGTTGGGCTCCGGGAGATAGCCTTTGGTATGACAAATGGCCTTCCCCGGATCATTCCGGTAATGCCGTTCTCGGGGTATACCAAAATGGCGGCACTGTCTTCACCTGTGGCAGTACGGATTGGTCCCACGGCCTGCGTGGAAAAGATCCAAAGGTGATCCAAATAACCAAGAACGTGCTCGACCGCCTATCCAAACCGTGATTCTCGATTTCGAGAGTTCGGGATGGACGCAATAAGATGAACGGTTTTATTTCGCCTTACCCTTCATGAGGTAACCCAGTCCAATTAAAGTATACTTAAACGAATAATCGTGGGACATTGTTATTTCCCATCACAAAAGAAGAAAATTATGGAAAAGAAAATCGACGACTCGTCCCTTTCACGCCGCAGCTTCATGGGAAACAGCGGCAAAATCGCCGGAGTAGGTGCGCTTGCTAGCGTAACCCTGCCAATGGTTCACGGAAAAACTGACGACACGACGAAGATCGCCTTGGTCGGATGCGGCGGGCGTGGCACAGGAGCCGCCAGCAACGCTCTTTCTGTTTCCCTTGCCAATGGCCCGACAAAACTTGTGGCGATGGCCGACGTGTTCCAGCACAGGCTGAATAGCAGCTACAACGGACTCAAAAAAAAGCACAAGGACAAGGTGGACGTATCGCCCGACAACAAACACATTGGCTTTGACGCCTACAAGAAGGCCATGGACGCCCTAGACAAAGGCGACGTGGCGATATTCACTACCCCCTGCGCATTTCGTTGGGTGCATTACGAGTATGCCATCAAGAAGGGTCTCAATGTCTTCATGGAAAAACCTGTCACGCCGGACGGTTTTTCCTCCCGCAAAATGCTTGAATTAAACCAAGAAGCTAAGAAGAAAAACCTCAAGGTCGGTGTTGGCCTGATGTGCCGACACAGTAAAGCTCGTCGCGAATTGTTTTCTCGTATCAAGGACGGCGAACTGGGCGACATCCTTGCCCTTCGCGCCTATCGCATGCAAGGCCCCATCGCCTCCTGCTTCTCCGGCAAAAAGCCAGCCGATGAACAGGAACTAATGTTTCAAATACGACGCTTTCACAGTTTCCTCTGGCTGAGCGGCGGTTCCTTCAGCGACTTCTTCATTCACAACATCGACGAGTGTTGCTGGATGAAGGACGCATGGCCGGTCAAGGCGCAGGCCCAGGGTGGTCGCCATTATCGAGGTGACAGCATCGACCAGAATTTCGATAACTATACCGTCGAGTACACCTTTCCGGACGGAACCAAACTTTACCTGCACGGCCGCAACATGGCGGGTTGCAAAGACGAGTTCTCCAGCAACGCCCATGGCACCAAGGGGTATGCCCTGATATCAGGACCTGGCGGGCATCGTTCGCAAGCTCGCATCCACAAGGGCCAAGGCCCCGACAGCGAGATCGCCTGGATGTTCGGCCAACGCAACGACCAACGCCCCATCAGGGAAACCAGTCCGCACCAAGACGAATGGGAACACCTCATGGACGCTATCCGCAACAACAAGCCCTTCAACGAAGTCGAGCGCGGCGTGGCAGCTAGCACCGTCACCTCAATGGGTCGCATGGCCGCTCACACCGGACAGGAAATAACCTACGACCAAATGCTCAATTCAAAACACCAGTTCGGCCCAGGGGTAGAAAAGCTTACTCTGGAATCGGATTCTCCCCTTTTAGCCAACGCCGAAGGCATATATCCTGTCCCCGAACCGGGCAGAAAGAAATCGCAAGAATATTAAGCCTGAAACAGTGTCCGAGACTTCATTCAAAAAACGAGACGAGATCGAGAAACTCTTTCGAAAAGCGAAGAGTTAAAAAAAAATTCGGACATTTTTTTCGAGGGAAATTACAGAGGAACAAGGGTTTCTGAAAACACCTCAACTCCGACACCGAAAGATTTTTTCAATGGGAGTTGACGAGCTCTCTTTCACTCTCCTATAGTGAAGGCTTCCAAGAGAGTTTTGGGGTAGGCTTTCTTGGTTTTAGGCCCGCCCTTGGTTGCAACCGGGGCGGGCCGTTTTTATGT
>CAWVZQ010000550.1:0-2404 GCA_963934405.1 uncultured Opitutales bacterium
ATGAAAAGTTGAACAGGGTGTAGAATCAAAACCAGGCAATCAAGCCGGTTATTTCGAAACGCTTAACTAAGTTTGCTCCGTTTCTAGAGGGAGAGGCGAGTCGGCACCATATCGCTTAAGGAGGCCTACCAGTTTGCGGGCCGCCCAATAGCGAGGGATAAAACGGACGGGATTAGCTATACAACGGAAGAGCCAACCGAGGTATACTCGGTCAGCCCAGTGGGGAATTCGAACCTGCTGCCCCGAAAGAAAGGCAAGAGCTGCCCCAGTACAGATAATGATGGGGTGGTAATCAAGATTGTCACGCAGATAGTGACCGAGTCGTTCCTGCACCCCACCACCAAGATTCACCATGATTACTTTGGGCCGTCGTTCCACCAAAAGTTTAAGAAGGGACTCGTCGGCAAGAAGGCCCACACCGGCATACACTGGTGCGATGTAGACGTTCTTGGTCTCGACGACAAGTCCAGCCTCTTCAGCGAGCCATCCCCGATTGTCAGCATCTTGGCTGCCATCGGGCATAATCCAAAAGGAATTTCGCAGGACTCCTTTAGCTTCGCGCTTGATGAGTTCCTTAAGAAAAAGCAGGCCGGACAACCGAGGCAACTTTTCCTTTTCGTTCGAATGGAAACGATTCCACCATAGAGCCATGAGTCCGCTGTCCGGAAGAACGAGATCGGCGGAAAAGAGGGCATCACGATAGGCAGGGTCGCGCGGAAGGTCATTTGCCAATCCGGGACCAGAAGGAGCGACCACTAATCCTCCAAGTAAGGCATGGTCGACCAACTCTTTCAAACTACCCGAAAAGAACTTAACTCCAAGCACAGTTCGAGTGGGGAAAAGAGGAAGCGAATGGAGAGAGTGGCCAGTATTGAAAGTCACTAGAGCAGTAAGAATCTTCTCAGTAAGCGGAACGAGGAGGGAAGATGACTTGAATCACTGTGCGCAACACAATCTCACAATCCGTCCAAACAGTCCAGTTCCCAACATAATCGAAATCCATCTCGATACGACGACGAACAAGTTCGGGATCCGTAAACTCCCCTCGTAGACCACGGCATTGAGCGGGACCGGTTACCCCGGGCTTAACGAATTGCCTCACGCGGTAAGCCTTGTAGTCGCGTTGGAAAAGGTAATCGTGTTGAGCAAGATAAGGACGTGGACCAACAAGACTCATCTCTCCTTTAAGTACATTCAAGAATTGCGGAATTTCGTCGATGCTAAAACGGCGGATAAACCGACCCGCAGGAAAAATTCTTTTATCGGAGCGAGTCGCCTGGGTAGCCTCATCAATGTCAAGTGATGGAACATGTCCCATTGAACGAAACTTCCAGATAACAAATTTACGACCAGCAAGCCCGACCCTCTCCTGCCGGAAGAAAAGAGGACCAGAAGACTGAATGCGTTGAAACAACCATACAAAAATCATGGCAAGCGGTAACACCAAGAGAAGAGCGGGAATACTTAGAGCAATATCGAAAACACGCTTCACCATTCTGTTGAACGGGCTTTCGAGCGGCTCGTTCTGAAGTTTGAAGAATTGGCGACCCGATTCTTCAACGAAAACCAACCGGGAATCAAACAAGCTTGAAAGTGAGTTATAAATGAGCACGCGGCAACCGTGACGATTTGAGTTTTCCGCAACGAGGGGGATCCAACGATCAATGTGCTCGTCGGGCACAACGACAACTTGGTGAATCTCGTTGTTTTGGAGGTACTCGTCTAGCAATGAGTAATGCCCAAGATCCGGAAGGGACAGTTTCTCCGGAACACAACGGGAAGTTGAGAAAACACCGGCGAAGGAAAACCCTTGGGCAGTATGCCGATCGAGCCATTGACTCAAGGAGTCCAAAGCCCCCCCATCGCCAATAATCACACTTTTACGATCGCCAGAAGAAGCTGAGGTGAAACGCTGAAAAAGCACTGGGAAGCTAAAATTCGCGAAAACAAGAACAGGCCAGCAAGCTCCAATAAATGCAGCTAGAAAAAGCCTACTGGTTGCCTTGTCTTTAGTGGCGAAGTAGAAGGCAAAGACCAAAAAGGCAATAAGAGCCACTTGGAAGTTTGCCTTGATCAAAGAACCGCCAAGTCGACGCAACCCGATCGAGTGCATGAATGTACCATAGGTCCCAGTAGATCCGAAAGATGCCAAGAACACGGCAATGACAGCGGCCAGTGCGTAACTCCAAGGCAAACTTATCAATTCGCGCCCCGAGGATTCCCAGACATAATGGATAATCCAAAAACACGCAATAACCGTTAGCAAAAGAGCCACATGGTGAAGCGAGGCTAATCCGTGCACCCTGTTGTTGTACATATAAAGGGGAGGTATTCAGTAAAAGTTAAAGCGTTCGAATAAAAAGAAAACTTTATTCATACAATTCACTAATGTTATAGAATGCCA
>CAWVZQ010000551.1:0-2385 GCA_963934405.1 uncultured Opitutales bacterium
TGTTTCTCGACGTACGGGGCTCGCTCTCAAGCGAGAAAGTTCTTCAAGAAGAACGATAGGTTTCTCATTGGCATTCGCCTCCACCAATTGGGAGAAGGGACTCACCTGGCTAAGCATCGTCTTGATCGTATCTTCTTCCATCTCGGCAATTCCACTTTCAATGACAACGAAGCGATGACTGATTTGACGTGCATTAATGAGTACTTGGTCTAAACTTTCTGCAGTAATTACCCGAAACTCGGACGATCGAAGTGCTTTTGCCGAAGTATCCCGAACCTTTTTATCTTTCATAAACAGAAGGACGGAAGGGTTGCTCCGATCCCGAATCAAGTGAATGACTTCGTCCATATCCAAGGGTTTTTGCAGAAAGGCTATGGCCCCAAGTCGATAGCACTCCTCCTTTAACTCCGATACGGAATAGGCGCTCATGAAAATAAAACGAGGAGTTTTCGCAGGTGCCGACGGCTGTTCGGAATAGGGTATGGGAAAGGAATCCTGAAGTCTAGCTTGTGCCTCCTTCTTGATTTTTCGAAAGGTTTCCACTCCTGTGGCATCGGGCATCTGTACGTCCATCAAGACGAAGTCGAACTCATTCTCCATGCATAGCTTAATGGCATCTTCACCATTAGCGGCCACCTTTGGGGAGAAACCTTCATCCTCGAGTATATCATACATCGTTGATCGCATGGCGGGGTGGTCATCCACGATGAGGATGGAGACATCTTCTCCATACGCGTTTATATCGTTATTGGATTTTGTCGGGCTCGGTGATTTGTTTGCCGTCATGAATGTTGCTTGGGAGTGTAATTATAATACTTGCCCCTTTATGTTGCTTCCATGTGCGCCGAAGCCAAGAGTATTTTTTAGAATCGTTTACAATTGAAATCGTTCCATCATGCCTCTGCAATATATCTCTACATAAACTTAACCCGAGACCTGCACCGCCGTCTTTAGTG
Source organism: uncultured Opitutales bacterium (assembly GCA_963934405.1). Taxonomy (GTDB): domain Bacteria; phylum Verrucomicrobiota; class Verrucomicrobiia; order Opitutales; family Seribacteraceae. The sequence continues at coordinate 957 of CAWVZQ010000551.1, forward strand.
GTGTGGAGGGCATCAAAAACCTTTATTCGGTCGGATTCGTCTATACCACATCCCGTATCGCTTACCAATATAACCGTTTCGCCGTCAGGAGAATGCATGCCCGTAATCGTAATAGTTCCACCATCCGGCATGGCTTGTTCGGCATTGGTGAAAAGGTTGATGAAGACTTGCCTAAATAGTCCGGAGTCGGCGCAAACAAAGAATGGGGACTCGGTGAAATTGGTAACGAAAGATACATTATCCTTCAGACGACAATACTCCGATACCTCCTTTACGAGAGCGTCTAGGTCGAAATTCATGAGATTTAGCTTGTTTCCTCTGCTCATTTCCAACAATCCATCAATCACAATGTCCGAACGCGCCAACTCACTTTCAATCAAATCAAGATGTTCACGGATTTTATTCTCTTTAGGGTGTTTCCCATCCCTGTAGCGGCTGTCGACCATTTTATTAAGGAAGTAGACGGATTGCCGAATAACACTATATGGGTTACGAAGTTCGTGCGCCATGTTAGCGGAAACTTGTCCGACGGCGGCAAGCTTTTCCTGAACGTTGAGTCGACGATTGGCGTCCAGTAATTTCTCTTCGGCACGTGCACGTTCTTTCGCCTCCTCTAAGAGGTTTTGATTTGCCTGTGTCAATTGTCCCGTTCGTCTTTCTACGCGCTGTTCCATTACTTCGTTCGACTCTGTTAACACACGGGCTGCTTTATCGACGGTCGACAGCATATCGTTAAAAACATCCGTAAGGTCGCCGAGTTCGTCCTCTGAAAACTTGCGGGCTCGTACGGAAAAATCTTTGCTCGATGCTATTGCATTTGCCGTGGACGACAATTCCAAGATGGGGCGAGTAAGGGAACTCTGAAACCAAAGAGCGCCGATCATAGTTACGAAAACCCCAACCCCTGCTACTCCGAAAGCCATACCTGCATATCGTTTGAAGCGATTATCTACATCGGATAAAGTCCGTTCTATAAAAATGGCGCCGATTTCAATGTTGTTTTGCGATATTGGGCGAATGATCCAAGTCGATTCTTCGCCCCAAAAATCCGCTGTGGTCTTCTTGATCTGCGGAAAGCGATTCCCTGCCTTATCACGGTGGTATCCAACGAAAACCTCTTGCTCAGAGGTCTCCGATCCCGATGCTGCATGAGTCCTGTAAACCGCGGCGTGAATAATGTGTGTTTGGTCGCCAAGTCTGTTCAGATCCTCAAATACGGCTTGCCTATCATTGAATTTCACCGCCGTTCCTAGGTTGTGCGCCATGCTTTCGGCTTGGTCGTTGAGATTGTCGCGAATGAGAGCACGCGTCGCGGAAACATCCACAGTCACGAAACCTACTGCAGCCAAAACCATACCAAAACAGACGGCGGCAAAGGTAGACAGCATAACCTTTCTACGGAAACGAAATCCCCACCCCATAGGCACAA
>CAWVZQ010000552.1:0-2384 GCA_963934405.1 uncultured Opitutales bacterium
TTCGCCGCCATGGTGACTTTAATGGACACGGACACAGGGAAAATCCTAGACCTGCTCCAGAAACTTGGAATCGCCGAGAACACTTTGGTTGTTTTCACTTCGGACAATGGCCCCCATCAGGAGGGTGGACACAAGGTGGATTTCTTCGATTCCAACGGAAAGCTCAAAGGACATAAGCGTTCGCTGCATGATGGCGGCATTCGCGTGCCCATGATCGCTTGGTGGCCCAAAACGATTATACCCGGCGTAAGCAATCACGCTTCCGCCTTTTGGGATTGGTTGCCAACTGCTTGTGAGCTCGGTGGAGCAGAAACGCCCGAAGGCATCGATGGGATTTCCTTTGCCCCTACCCTACTGGGCAACACGAATAAGCAAGTCCGGCACGAATACCTATTCTGGAGATGGAGTCGTTTTCGAGCTGTGCGGATGAATGACTGGAAAGGTGTCCAAACCGATAAAACTTTAGCTCTCTATGACCTGAGCAAAGATATCGGAGAGGAAACCGACGTCGCCTCCGAGAACCCAAAGATTGCCGCGCGAATCCAGAAGATCATTGCAGAGCTAGAATAGTTAATCCCCCCTTCCGGTAATTGTCAGGATGCAGGGGTCTGGTCTTGCCCGTAGAATTCTCATCTCTAGTCTGTGACTATGAAACTGAAAGCTTTAGCTCTATTCCTTTCACTTAACGCCGCCTTTCTATGCCTCTCTTCTGCCGTGGAGAAGAAAGGCGAAAAGAAGTTCTATGATCCGGTCATCAAGACAGTTGAAGGTTGGACGATAGAATACGACCCGAAACTGCTGTCCAAGGAAAACAAGGCGTTCGGAGAAGAGGCTACCAAGGCACTGGCCAATCACCTTCAGCGTATCAAGTACATCCTCTCGAAGGAAAAGGTTGTGGTACTTCAGAAACTGCCGATCCGAATCGATCTCCAGCACGAACTTGGCAACATGCAGTACCATCCGGGTAAAAGATGGCTGATTAATAACGGCTACGACCCTCGACTTGAGAAAAGAGTTCACATACCGCGCGCCCAGTCCCTGCTCAACCGTGGCACTTGGGCCAAGCACCCCTACGTAATTCTTCATGAGTTAGCTCATGCCTATCACGATCAGATTCTGAGTTTCGACAACAAGGAGATCATCCAAGTATATCAAGCATCCGAGAAAAAGGGTCTTTACGAGCGGGTGCTCCTGTTCTCCGGTCGAAAGGTAAAGCATTACGCCCGAACCAACCACAAGGAATTCTTCGCAGAGATGACCGAGAGTTACCTTGGTGTGAACGACTTCTATCCGTTCGTGAGAGCGGAGTTAAAGGAACACGATCCTATTACCTACGCACTCATGCAAAAAATTTGGGGCAAAATATAAAGCCACAACCAAAACGTCCATGAATTCTTTGCTCAAACCCTCCCTCTTTTTGCTTTTGTGGACCACCACAATGCTTTCAGCTGCCGATTTCCCCGGCAAGAAATCCCAATGGAATGGTTACGCCTTGAACCAATTCAATTTGGAAGGAGTGGGATGCAAGGTAGTAAGCCCTAAAAAGGTTGCCCTAGGCAAGCCATGGATTTGGCGAGCTCGATTCTGGGGTCACCAACCACAAACTGATCTCGCGCTTCTCGAAAAGGGTTGGCACGTCGTCTATTGCGAAGTGGGCAACCTCTTTGGTTCTCCCAAGGCAGTAGCGCGTTGGGACGCTTTTTACGCCTACCTGGTCAAGGAACATGGCTTTGCAAAAAAAGTCGCCTTGGAGGGAATGAGTAGAGGCGGCCTCATCATCTATAATTGGGCCAAGGCCAATCCCGAGAAGGTTTCCTGCATCTACGGCGATGCCCCCGTGTGCGACTTCAAGAGTTGGCCGGGAGGCAAGGGAAAGGGAAAAGGAAGCGCCGGCACTTGGAACAATTGCCTAAAGGCCTACGGTTTGACGGAAAAAGAAGCAATGGACTTCAAGGGCAATCCCATCGACGGTCTAGAAGTCCTTGCCAAAGCCAAGGTTCCCCTTTTTCACGTAATCGGCGAGGCCGACACCGTCGTGCCGGTGGCGGAAAATTCAGACGTCATTGAAAAACGGTACGAGGAACTGGGCGGTTCCATCGAGGTGATTCGCAAACCGGGCATCGGACATCACCCGCATAGCCTGAAGGACCCCAAGCCCATTGTGGATTTCGTTCTCCGTTCGAGCAAACAATAGAAAAAGCATTCTCCGGCAGGGAAAGCTTGAGCATTTCCCTTTGCCTGCTAGTGTGCCTGCCAATAATGAGCGAACGCATAGCAACTGACGCCACTTCGCCCGCACACTTGTTAGTGGTGGGTTCCGTGGCCTTCGACAACGTCATCACGCCCTACGGCGAGAAAGAGCACATTCTCGGGGGAGCCGCCTC
>CAWVZQ010000553.1:0-2383 GCA_963934405.1 uncultured Opitutales bacterium
CGTCGACGAGGTCGATTATACGTTGTTTGTAAAACTAATCCTCGTTTCAAAGCGAGGCAGGGTTGATCCTGGCTAATTGCCGATCACTCTAAACCATTTGGAGAAGACATTTGTGAAGAAGGACATACATCCTCAATTGAATTCGGTTTGCTTTCAAGACGTCTCAACTGGCAAAAATTTTTATACCCGCTCGACGATGACTTCCGGCAAGACAGAAAACCTAGAAGGGGTCGACTATTCTCTGGTCGTTCGTGACGTCACTATGGACTCTCATCCCGCCTTTACCGGCGAGAAGCGCTTTGTCGATACCGCTGGTCGCGTAGAAAAATTTCAGTCGAAGTTTTCGCGTCGTCGGACAGAGTAACTGTCCCGTTGGATTCTTGGTATTGGCAGACTGTTATTTTTCTGCCGAATTTACTCCTTACTAAAGTTTAGGAGGTTTACTCCGACTTTATACTTTTTACAGTCGGTATGTGTTCGGGTATAATTAACCAGCTGATTTTGCGTTTGCTGAATGTCGCGACTTCTAGTCATGTGCTTCTTCTTGTCTTTGTGACTTGGTGTATTTCTTCCGTCAGTCAAATGAACGGGGATGAAATGTCTTACATTCCCGCAGGGTCATATCTTATGGGGACCGATGCCCATCTTCCCGACGAAAGACCTGCTCACTTCGTTTTCATTTCCGGTTTGTATTGTGACAAGTACGAAATCTCTCTGAGTTTCTGGGAAGATGTTGCCCAGTGGGCGCTGGCAAATGGTTACGCTTTCGATTCCAGAGTCCGAACCGCAAAAAACGGTCCTTCGTACTCTCCCGCTCCCATGCAGCATCCAATGAATATGGTGACTTGGTACGATGCAGTGAAATGGAGCAATGCTCGTTCTGAAAAAGAAGGGCGGACTCCAGTCTACTATGCCGATACAGAGTTTGCTCAAGTTTATCGAAAAGGAGATCTGAATTTATCCAATGATCACGTAAATTGGTTTTCATCAGGATATCGACTGCCAACAGAAGCCGAATGGGAAAAAGTAGCCCGTGGGGGTCTCGTCGGAACTAAGTATCCTTGGGTGGGACGCGTTGATGGTTCTAGAGGGAATTATCGACTGAGTGGAGATCCCTTTGACAATGGCAGCACTCCCAGTGGTTATTTCGATGGAAATCAGTTAATAACTGAACAATACAATAGTTATGGTGGGCAGAGCTTGTCCCCTTTTGAAATGGTTAATGGTTACGGACTTTTCGATGTATTCGGGAATGTCAATGAATGGTGTTGGGATTGGTACGATCCTGAATGGTACGGAAATCCTTTTACGAGAGCCATCAACAGTCTCGCTCTCGTTTCGGATAACCTCGGTCCCTCGTCCGTCCCTACTGATAACATCGTGGGCGGTACACGCGTTATACGCGGTGGTTCATTCCAGCACGACGACGCACTCGAAGGCGGAAACGCACTACGTCTTGCATACCGTCATCAACGAAAACCGGATACAGCACTTCGAACCCTCGGATTTCGTTGCGTCCGCTCAGACATAAAAGAAAAGCTTTGGTTTGATGCTCTTACTTTAGGATCGTCAGATGAAAAATGGAAGCATCTCGATTGGCTCGGCACTTTCTTTCAGTCCGATTACAATTGGATTTATCATTCGACTCTTGGTTGGATATATCCTTTGGGTGAGGGTTCCTACGATAATTGGCTCTTCATTGATGGTTTAGATTGGTTGTGGACCAACTCGGCCGTATATCCCTATGTTTTTTCTCCATTATCCGGAGGCACATGGCTGTGGTATGATCGTTCGCGAACCGAATCCCAATGGTTTTACAATGTTAAAGAGCAGGCGTGGATTGGTTTTAATCTGACAGGTTCAGAGAAATGATCTTTTCCACAAAAAAATCATAATCGTACTTGACGTATAGGGAGCTTTGCTTTCTTTTGGTCCGCTTTCCTCATTTTGAGGCTTGTTCTTTGAAAGTTATTTTGCGTGATCCAAGACGGATCACCGATCAACCCTTTAAGTATAGCATGAACTTTTTAAGTTCGTGCAAAAAATAAGAACGCCAGTTCTTTGTTCAGGTTGCAATTTATTGCTTCCTGATAACTCTTCTTTTGGAGAGTTTGATCCTGGCTCAGAGTGAACGCTGGCGGCATGGTTAAGACATGCAAGTCGAACGAAAAGCAAGTCTTCGGACTTGTGGAAAGTGGCGAACGGGTGCGTAACACGTGAGCAACCTGCCCTTGAGTATGGAACAGCCCGCCGAAAGGTGGATTAATGCCTTATGTGGCCTTTTAACTCATGTTAGAATGGCTAAAGCTTGTAATGGCGCTCAAGGATGGGCTCGCGGCCTATCAGCTTGTTGGTGAGGTAACGGCTCACCAAGGCTTAGACG
>CAWVZQ010000554.1:0-2365 GCA_963934405.1 uncultured Opitutales bacterium
GCGATGGCGGGACAGGTTTCCTCACCGCGATATTCGTGATCGCTGGCAATGAAGACGATGTGCTTGCCTTTGCCGACGCCGGAGCTTCCTTCGTAAGTGAGAGATTGGGACATCAATTGAAAAGAGAAGCCACTTAGGAAGAAGCTGGCAATTAGAAGATATAGGATCGGTTTCATTGATATTTCGTTAGGTTGGTATGAAAAAGAATTTAATGATGGAACACTCTAATGGATTGTCGATGCCGTAGTTTCCTAAGAGCATCAAATTTACTGAAGGTATGTTGATGCAAAACCATTTAATCCACAGTGAGCAGATTTAGGCAATTTTCCTTAGTTCGGATTAATGAAGGTGTTGATGCTCTTTACCCCTTAGGCAAGGAGTTTCAGGTGAATCAATTTTGGATTCCGTCTGATCGGAGGCATGCCGAAAGATGAGCCTTTTTGCCAGTTGGATTAGAATTGGCCTCATATTGGGCATCTCTGCGGGAGTGGTTGACGCTCGCCAACCAGTTCAGGAAGTTGACTATCTGAGCCAGATCAAGCCGATCTTGTCGACCAAGTGCTATGCTTGTCATGGAGTGCTCAAACAGAAGGCAAAGCTTAGGCTTGAGACTCGGGCCTTGATGCTCAAGGGAAGGGTGATCGTTCCCGGCAAGGCGGCCGAGAGTTTGCTGATCGAGAGGATTCTGGATGAGAGTGATGACCGTATGCCGCCCATGAAGGAAGGCTCTGCATTGAAAGCAGATGAGATCACCTTGTTGCGGCAATGGATTGATCAAGGAGCTAAGGCGCCAAAGGAAGTCATTCCTCTCGCGCCAGATGAACACTGGGCGTTTCAGGTTCCGAAGAAATCGGTAATTTCTCCAAATGCCGGCAATCCCATCGACTTTCTGCTTCAACAACAACGCGACCGTCTTTCCCTCAAAACACAACCCGAAGCGTCTCGCTCAATCTTACTACGCAGGTTGTACCTCGACCTAATCGGTCTACCTCCATCCCTAAAACAATTGAGCGACAAGAGACCGTGGGAAGAGATCGTGAACGAATTACTGGAAAGCCCGCGCCACGGAGAAAGATGGGCTCGCCATTGGATGGACGTATGGCGCTACTCCGACTGGTATGGGCTTGGGGCCCAGTTACGCAATAGCCAGAAGCACATTTGGCATTGGCGCGACTGGATCATCGAGTCGCTCAAGGAAGACAAGGGTTACGATCGAATGATCGAGGAGATGCTTGCTGCCGACGAACTTTTTCCAGAAGACCCCAAAGCCTTGCGAGCCACAGGGTTTCTGGCCCGTAATTATTACCTTTTCAACCGGACCACTTGGCTTGACGCCACCATCGAACACACGGGGAAGGCATTTCTCGGTCTCACCCTGAACTGCGCCAAATGTCACGACCATAAATACGATCCGATCACGCAGGTCGATTACTACGCATTCCGAGCTATCTTCGAACCACATCAGGTCCGACTGGATCCCGTTCCTGATGAAACAGATTTCGAGAAGGATGGTCTGCCGCGCGTCTTCGATGATCATCTGGAGATAAAGACCTTTCTCGACATTCGAGGAGACCCTAAGAATCCCGATAAGAATACAACAATCGAGGCCGGCGTCCCCGCGATTCTTGCTTCCTTCGCACCGAAGATTCAACCGGTGGAACTTCCGGCTTTCGCCTTTGCACCCTCAACGCGAGACTACGTACACAAAAACAGAATGAGCATTGCCCGCGAAAAGTTGGACTCAGCCAAACTCACTTTGGACAAGGCTAGAAAGATGGCCGAAAAGAAAGCGAAACATAAAGTGAAAATCCCGGCGGAACCTAAACCAATTAAGGATGATCTCCTGACAACCGACAAACCTACGACCTTCGAGGTGACGGACGACTTTGATAAACCGAATCCAAAGGTTTGGGAACTTGTCGGGAAAGATTGGGAATACAAGGACGGTGCTCTTCACCTAACCAAACCGACTCGTGACGCCGCCATGCTCCGGCTTATAAAACCGCATCCGGAGAACTTTGAACTGACCTGTCGATACACCCATACGGGTGGAACAACCTACAAGTCGGTCACTTTCCGTTTCGATCAATCGAAGGACGGGAAATACGAGAACTTCGTCTACACCAGCGCTCATGCACCCAGCCCGAAGTTGCATGTAGCCTATACTCGAAACGGAAAACAAACCTATCCACTCGCAGGGAAGGTATCGCAACCGATTAAGACCGGCGGAACGTACCAACTACGATTTGCAGTTCGTCACCGCTTGATCAACGTGTGGCTGGACGACGAGCTCGTCGTCGCATACAAACTACCCGACCGGCGACCGAACGGGAGCATCAGTCTCTCGGGATTCGACGCCACGGTG
>CAWVZQ010000555.1:0-2365 GCA_963934405.1 uncultured Opitutales bacterium
TTGGGCTTGTTATTCTTTGCTTCGACCAAGCTCGCGACAAGAAGCAGTGAGAAAATAAATGGTTTCATATAATCGGTGAAAGACAGGTTGTTTAAACCCACCTTGATTTGCTTCCCAGCATAAAAAGACCCATCTACCTAAGTTGCCCAATTTAGGTCAAAAAACTGCCTTTGGGCTACTGGCCCCGGGGTTCCATGGTCTTAAAAATATCCATCGCCTCGTTGAATAATTCCTTCGACCCGGAAAACTGGCCGTTCCAAATAACATCTCCATCCGATACCATGTGGACAGATTGTACCCTCTGATTTCCTCTTTTGCTGGTGTGTTCAAAGTAAGCTAAGTTTCCGGACACAAATTTTTCGGAAATTTCCGCGTAATGTACTTTAGCATCGTCTTCAATTACACTTCCACCAGTCTTCTTAATACTTGCGAAAGTACCTTCGATAATTTTTTCAACAGTGGAAGGCATTTCAGAAGTGGACATTTTATTCGGCCATTTGGAGATCATGAATACCGAAGCCATCTCATTTTTTCTCTTCCACTTGATGGAGTAAAAGTGAACCCCGTTTTCCATTACTTTATCCTCAAAGATCGATCCTTCCGGAGCATCAATCTTTAATACTCCAAATTCGTTAGGATTCGAACACGAAACAAACATGAGGAGTACGCAAAAAGTGAAGTGTTTCATATCTTAGTAGTTATTAGGAGTATAGATTCAGCCTAGAGTTGACCAACTGAAGAAGCTTAGGACGATTATCATTGGACTTGTCACAGTTCCATTAGTGTATCAGTCGCTGAGAAGCAGATGGCGGTCGCTACCTGATAACATCGTTAGGCCGTCAACCTCCCTGTGCTCTGGCCCAAAAGGTGGGGGCGATCATGGATCTCACGGGCTCGGCTTCGAATTCATGCGATATGGATAAACCCGTTTTCCTACCTCCTTCTTTCGAAATGCTTCCCTTCACGGAAATCCTGCAGCTTGCGTGACGTGTCACGGCGTTTTTGAGCGTACCACTAAACATACCTTCACGACATCTTTTCCAGACGGTCTCTTTTGCTTGGGTATCCGTCGTGCCGTCTTCATACTCAATGATCACTTCCTGAATCGCAACAGATTCCCAGTCGGGGTCGGGTTCAGGGAAAAAAACCTGCAACCCATAGGGTGGTTCGCAACCGTCCTTCCGAAGCAAAAAGGGAATTCCTCCCTGTCGGTGGGTTGGGCTTAACCAAAGGCCAACCTTTGTTCCGTTTTCCAACTGAATCGTGGACTGGCCACCAAACCATTCCTGTTTCATCAACGTCATGCATCCGGTAAGCGCTCCGGACACGAACGCAAGAAACAGTATCCTTCCAAGAATTGAGAGCGTGTGTTTCATTCTTAATTGGTCTGGTTTAGGATTCGCTGCATCTCCTTGCGGCTTTCGGGATGATCCGTATCCTTCTCGGGTAGGTTTTCCGGACGACCAATTTGGTTCACTTTGATCAAATTCCCCTTATTGGTGAAGATCCATTCCTTGGATCGGATCTGCCGGTTGTCCTTGTACTCGATATGTACCCATTCTTTGGAGGGGCCTTTTCCCCCGAGTAACTGTGGCAGGAAGCTTTGACCGTGGACTCGTTGCATTGGTTCGGGAGCCGAGGCAAGGTCCAGAAAGGTAGGCAGAAAATCCGCCAATTCTACGAAGTCATTACACCGAGAGCCCGGCTTGATCTTGCCCGGCCAACTCACCATCAAGGGAACACGGGAACCCCGATCGGTCATGGTCATTTTGCCTCCCTTGATTTTGGTTCGCTTTTCTCCCCAGATGGATCTCACGGGGCCATGCGTTCCATTGTCCGAGCAAAAGATAACCATGGTGTTCTCACGAATTCCCAGCTCATCGATCGCGTTCACTAACCGACCGACGTTCTTGTCAAGATACTCGACCATTTCGGGAAAACACTCGGGGCCGCTCTTTTGCTTGTTATCAGGTAAGGCATTTGTCTTGGGACCACCGGGCACCCGGACATAAGGAGTATGAACCAATAAGGCGGGATAGTAGATTAGGAAGGGCTCGTTCTTCTTTCGTTTCATGAAATCGACCATGAAGTCCGCGAGCACATCCGGACCAAATCGGTCGACGATCGATTCCTCTACGATTTCTCCATTGATCCGGAAATGGGGCTGATAGAAACGGGATCTCTTCACCCCCTTGCGGTCGTACATCTGCCAAAGACAATGTTCATCAAAACCGAATGCCTTGACTGTATTGTTTCGAGCAAGCCAGGAGATATTCCATTTCCCGGCGACCGCAGTGGCATACCCCACCCTTTTCAACTGATTGGCAAAACTGTTGAATTTTTTGGGATCCAGAAAGTGATCATC
>CAWVZQ010000556.1:0-2363 GCA_963934405.1 uncultured Opitutales bacterium
CTTATACCTTCGTTGTGCACAGCCATGAGCTTTACAACATGGGCCATCTCTACGAAGCAGCCATCGCTTATTACCAAGCCACTGGCAAAGACAAACTGCTCAATGTAGCGGAGAAAAATGCCCGGCACGTCAACCAGGTCTTTTTCGTTGGCGACCCCAAGTATAACGGGGGCAAACCCATCCGGCAGGCTCCCGGGCATCAGGAAATGGAACTCGCCTTGGTCAAGCTATATAAAGTAACCGGCAAGAAGCTCTACTTGGAAATGGCCGAGAAGTTTCTCGAGATACGGGGAAAGACCTACGTGCCCGACGGGGAAGGGGTGATGTCCCCCACCTACGCCCAGCAACATGCCGCATTGGAAAAACAAAGCGAAGCAGTTGGGCATGCCGTTCGGGCAACCTACCTTTATTCGGCAATGGCGGATTTGGCCCACCTAAAGAAAAAGAATTCATACACCCAGGCCCTGCACAGGATCTGGGGCAACGTAACGGATACCCGCATGCACATCACCGGTGGTCTCGGAGCGGTTCATGGAATCGAGGGATTCGGACCTTCCTACCTTCTCCCCAATGCCGACGCCTTTAACGAGACATGCGCCGCTGTTGGCAACGTTCTCTTCAACTTCAGAATGTTCCTCGTCCACAAGGATGCCAAGTACCTCGACGTGGCAGAGGTTTCCCTCCTCAACAACGTCCTCGCCGCGGTCAACCTCGAGGGTAACCGTTTTTTCTATGTCAATCCATTGGAGGCGGACGGAAAGTACCCTTTCAACCATGGAACGGCCGGAAGAGCTCCTTGGTTCGGAACCGCCTGTTGCCCGAGCAACATGGCCCGCCTGCTTCCCCAAGTTCAGGGAATGACCTACGCCCACGATGATAAAAACCTCTACCTCGCAATGTATGCGGAAACCTCCACGAAACTGGACATAGCAGGCACGAGCCTCGCGATTTCCCAGAAGACGGATTACCCGAACGAGGGACGGGTTGAAGTCTCGCTCAACCCCGAGAAACTGGCTTCCTTCAGCCTGCGCATGCGCATCCCGACATGGACGGGCAAGCAATTCGTTCCGGGCAAGCTTTACCATTACCTCAATCAATCGAAACCGAAATGGAAAATCTCGGTAAACGGAAAGGGCGTCAGCCCAAAGACCGAACTTGGTTTTGCCGTGTTGGACAGAGAATGGAAAAAAGGAGACAAGGTAGTACTCGAGTTGCCTATGCCAACCCGCTTGAACGAATGTGACGAGCGGGTCGAGGATAACCACGACCGCGTGGCTTTTACCCGAGGACCATTCGTTCTTTGCGCCGAGGAGGTTGATAACGGTGGAGCCACCCAGCGCTTCTTCCTGGACAAGAAACCTTCCGTCGGAAAAACCACTCTTTCCAGAGTCAAACACCCCGCCGGAAGCTTCATTCAAGTAATCTCCCAAGCGAATGCGCTGAAGAAAGCAGGGGAACCGGAAAAACGGAAACTTTCCCTCGTCCCCTACTACGCATGGAACAACCGTAAGCCCGGATCGATGATCATCTGGTTCCCCACGACTCCCGAATTAGCCGTCTTCGACCCGCACGCCCTGCCCAAGAAAAGCATTTTCAAGACCCTGAAGGCTTCTCATACTTCCGATCTCGACACCGTGAGTGCCATTGGAGATGGAAAAGAACCCCGTTGGTCCAGCGGAAAAAAAGTTCCAAGGTGGACCAGTCGCCCGCAACTGGGCAAAGAGCAATGGGTCGAGGGACATTTCGCAAAACCGAGAAAGTTACGGGATGTTGGCGTCTACTGGATGCAGGATCAGCAGGACGTCAAATTTCCCAAGGAATGGTCTCTCGAAGTGCGTAACAAGGGGGAATGGAAACCCTTCGAACTTTACGTCACCGATAGGTATGACAACCGGGCCAACCAGTACAACGTGGTGCACCCGGCCGCCCCTCTCACCTGCGATGCCATCCGGATCAAAATGATACCGAAGGAAGATGCGGCGGTTGGCATCCTTGAGGTGAAGGTGGTATTCGAGGATTGATCCCCGTCGGTCGCTAAATTAACCGGACCAACTTGGATTGGCAAATGTCCAGAAATCTCGCGATCTTTGCCTGCCTGATTCTTTGCCTTTCTTACGATTCCGCCTTAGCCGAAAAAAACTACTGCGAGTTTCTCGAGCAATCGATTCAAGGGAAAAAGCACGGCTTCATGGCCGGCAACCTGAGCTACTACGTCGGCGGCTTCCATGCCAGCTGGAAACCGGTTGAAGACGAAACCATCGGACTAACGCACCCTTTTCATCATGACCTTCGAAGCCGGGGCGTCGGCTTGCTCGAAAGTGAGCTCAAGGGAAGTGAGAATACCGGACTGGGCAACGACTACA
>CAWVZQ010000557.1:0-2363 GCA_963934405.1 uncultured Opitutales bacterium
CTTGTGGAAGCTCACAAGCTGGCCAAGCGCGGAGCGGCAGTTTTTCCCGACAGTGTCGGAGGAAAGGAATGCAAGAACTTGGTGAACCAAATAGAAAGCAAGTCTTCTTCCGTATCTAGCGAACGCGTATGGAACGAGCCCATGCCGAACGTCGAGTTGCGTTATCGCAACCTCACCAAGGCTTACTTTCGAGTCGTTTCCTTTGATTGGGTAAAGCGGTTGCAGGACACTCAGCGTCATCCCGAATACGTCGACCATCGTACCAAGGCCGAATGGTTGCGACGCAAACCCGTCAAGGAATGGTCCGTCGACCTGCCGCCGACCGACGACTTCAAGCAACGGGTGGAAAAGATTCCCGCTCCCAAAGGCCTCGAGCCCGGCTCCTACTTTCTTTTCGCCAGTCATGACCCCAAGTTCGGAGACAAGGAAAACCGCGTTAGTTATTCGAGTTTCTGGGTGAGCGACCTTTCCTTGGTCATGCGTACCCGTCAAGGATCCGGGGCGATTGAAGGTTTTGTCCTCAATGCTATTTCGGGCGAACCCGTTCAAGGAGCCTCCGTACGCGCTTGGAAGAGAGAGCGAAATAATCGCCGGGTCGAGCTCCGAGCCACACGAACCGACGCAAACGGCCTTTTCAACCTGCAGACCAACCGTACCAGTCTCACGATTTTAGCTTCTCACCAAGGGCAATCCTTGGCCACGGCAAATGATTACTACGTCAATGATCGGGTGAATAATCCCAGACCTTACGAGCGCTCTGTATTCTTTACGGACCGTAGCCTTTATCGTCCCGGACAGACCATCCGATACAAGGGGGTTTCCTATCGCATCGACCAAGCGAACGACAACTACAAGGTGATCCCTAATCGTGACCTCACGGTCGTTTTTCGAGACCGCAACAACCAAGAGATTTCGCGGGCCAAGCATCGTACGAATGACTACGGCTCTTTCGACGGCAGTTTTACCGCTCCTCGGGATCGCTTGATGGGCAGGATGCGCATACAAATCGAGGGAGCTGGTTCCCCTGGCGGTTCCGCCCACGTGAACGTCGAGGAGTACAAGCGACCCAAGTTTCAAGTAACCGTGGACGCTCCTGCCGAGCCCGCCGTGCTCAACGGCAAGGTGAAGGTCAGAGGATCGGCCATGGCCTATACGGGAGCTGCCATAAACGACGCCCAAGTCAAGTATCGCGTAGTGCGTCAGGTGCGATTTCCGCCTTGGCTTCGTTGGCACTACTGGTGGAGGCCTTTCCCGTCTTCGCCTTCCCAGGAAATCTCTCATGGCACTGCCCGGACAGGTGCAGACGGTTCCTTCGAGGTCGAGTTCACGGCCAAGCCCGATCCCTCCGTTTCCGAGAAGGACGAACCCACTTTCCGATATACCGTTCATGCCGACGTCGTCGATGGCACGGGAGAAGCCCGCTCGGGGGATCGCAGCGTGAACGTCGGATTCGTCGCCTTGCAAGCCTCCCTTTCTGCCGAGGAGTGGCAGACCGAGGGCAATCCTGTCAAGGTTACGTTGAAGACCACCTCCCTCGATGGGGAGGGGCGTATCGCCGAGGGATCCCTCAAGGTTCATCGTCTCAAGGAACCCGAAAGCGTTCAGCGGGCTAGGCTTGGCGGACAACGTCACCATCACTTTCATGGCGGAGGGATGGGAAGGGACCACAAGCCCGAGCCGGACCTTTCCAATACTAGTTCGTGGGAATTGGGTGAGGTAGTGGCTACGCAAGGTTTCACCACCGACGCCGAGGGGAACAAGGAATTTTCCTTCAAGTTGAAGGAGGGCGCCTATCGGGCCGTTCTTCAAACCGAGGACCGCTTCGGCAAGGAGGTCAAGGGACTGTTGCCCATTCTGGTGGTGAATCCGGAAGCGAAGAGATTCGCCATAAAGATTCCCAATCACGTCGCCGCTCCCGCCTGGACGGTCGAGCCGGGCAATTCGCTCGAGGCCATGTGGGGCACGGGTTACAGGAGCGGACGGGCATTCGTGGAGATCATCCATCGACGAAAGTCCCTGCAGGCCTTTTGGACGAACGAAAGGGCAACACAGGCAAGCATCGAGCAGGAGGTGACCGAGGCCATGCGTGGCGGATTCACCGTTCACGTCACTTACGTTCGAGAAAACCGGGCCTATTTGACGACTCGGCAGGTCAACGTCCCTTGGACGAACAAGAACCTTACCGTAAAATGGGAGCGCTTCACCTCCAAGCTGGAGCCGGGTGTGAAGGAGACTTGGACGGCCGTGGTTACCGGATCCGAAGCCAAGAAGGCGGTGGCCGAGATGGTGGCCGCCCTCTACGACGAGTCCCTGGACGCTTACAAGCCGCACAACTGGATGCAGGGCTTTTCCAACCTCTTCCG
>CAWVZQ010000558.1:0-2362 GCA_963934405.1 uncultured Opitutales bacterium
CTTGAAAGGCATCTGGCGAGTCGACTTCTCCTTGAACTGGGCTTGCCAGTCGCCCTTGAAGTAAATCGCGTTGGTCAGGACCATGCGGGTCAGGGAGTCGAGAGCGCCTGACGGTATGAGGTCCTTGATTTTCTCCTTGGTCTCCTGTTCGACCCAACGATTGATGATGCCACGGGCCTTTTCCCCATTCGAGTAGTCGAGCGGCCTGCCGACCGAATCGTAATCACGTTCGATCAGGTTTAGGTATTCCGATCGAAAGGCATAGTTTTTCTGGGGCC
This sequence comes from uncultured Opitutales bacterium, assembly GCA_963934405.1. Taxonomy (GTDB): domain Bacteria; phylum Verrucomicrobiota; class Verrucomicrobiia; order Opitutales; family Seribacteraceae. The sequence goes on from CAWVZQ010000558.1 coordinate 279, forward strand.
ACAAGGCATTGGCGATGGACAATTGCACGTCGCCCTTTTTCTGAGCTTCCCTCAATCCCAGTTTGAGGCCCGAGAACCCGGCGTGTAGTCGTTCGCGCCCCAAAGGACCGCCTTCCTTGTCAGGAAAAAAGGGGAACTGAAGAGCCTTGGCCATTTCAGTTTCGGTTTCTCCTCGGGCTCCGGCATAGGTCATGGCAAGAGCGGTTGAGATACTGTAGGGCGAAAGGAACAGGTTGCCCTTCTCGTCGTTCAACTGGTCGTAGAGCTTGAGGGCGAACTTGGTGTTCCCTGCGGCCACGGCTGCGACGTCGGGAACGGGCTTGGCTGCGGTGGTGGTCGCGAAGACCACGAGGGCGAGCAGGATGCTGACTGAAGTTTTCATGGTTGCTTGAGGGTTTCTTGGATTATTGCGTGGGCGGCTTTGCCTCACGAATCATGGCGCCGGCCTCGTCGTTGAGGACGAGCACGGCGAAACGGTCGACGTCGTCAAGTTGGCCGGTGTTGAGAGAAACGTAGTCGAACTTTCCGCGCAGGTCCGTATAGCCGTCCTTGTAGAACTTAACTCGCCCGTCGTTCATCCGGGCGTAGACCTTGACGTAGGTGGAGGGCAAGGGTTTGGCGTTTTCCTCCCCGGTGACCCTTACCCTGCCGTAGCTTTCCGTAACCTCGACCCGCAGGCGGTTCGCGTAATAGGCCTTGGCCTTGCGGATGCCGCCCGCCTCGATCTCGATCATGACGTTGCCCTCGCGGTACTTTTCGGGCAAGGCGAAGACGTGGTTCTCGTCGACGGGAAGCTTCACGCTCTGCGTCCCGTTGGGCAGGACGAACGTGAATTGCTCGGTGTCGTCGCTGACGAAGGGTCGTCGGGAGAACAGGAGTTCGACCTCCATCGGGTAGTAGTTGACCCGGACGTCCTTCAGGTTGCGGTAGTTGATGGTGATTTCTCCATCCACAACCTCGAAGTCGAAGGCCGGTTCGGTTGCCGCCAAGTCCTCGATCTTCTGTTCGCGGTTTTCCTCGTCGATTATCTTGGGGGCGGCTCCTTGCTCGATCTCCCTCACCTGTCCGGACACCGAAGCGAAACGTTTGCGCCAGCGCTCGACCGGGTAGTCCGAGTACTTGGCGGACAGTTTTTTCGCCTTGGCCACGTCGCCCTTGTAAAAGGCGACGTAGGAGGCGAGATAGTCGTACTGCAGTTTCTCGTCTACGGCAACCGGATCGACCTTGCCGAAGAACCCGATTCCCTCGTCCACACGGTCCTGCAGGAACAGGTAGTAGGTGGCTCCCAAAACATCGTCCGCATCGGGCGAAGCCTTGTACTTCAGGATGTCTAGGAAGCTATGGTACTGCTCGTGGAAGCGGTTGTTGAGGATGTTGCGGGTCTTGCCGAGTTTGTGGATCCGGGCGTTGACCAGTGGTTCGTACTCTAGTTGCTCGTACCAACGGCGCTCGACGGGATCGACGTTCAGCAACGGACTCCGCAGGAACTTCCCGCACGCTCCCGCCAAGGCCGACTTGGCGAGGAATTCCCGCATGCGTGGCTCGTCCTTGTGGTAGACGGCATAGGACCACAGGGTGGAATCGAAGTGAAAGCGTCCGGCGAGCTGCTCGAGCACTTTCTCGTAGAAGGCCCGCCCGCTCCCGCCTTCGGGGTTGTCCCGGAGGCGGAATGCGATCTTGCTCAAGTCGAGGCGGTTGAGGTTGTTGTCGGTCAGGTACCGGAGGACGTCCTTGCTCGAGCCGTTCTGTGAAATCCAGGCCCAAGACCCCTTGTCCTTGCGTGTAAGGATATCCACGACGTTGAAGGCAAAAGGTTCAGCGCCCGCCACGGCCCCCTTGGATCCGGACACCTGGGCCGGGTAGATGGGATATTTCCCGGACTCGGGGAAGTAGAAGGCGTAGTCGAAGGTCCGCGTGGAATAGCCCTCCAGCGTGACGGGGAAACTCTTGGAGAAGTAGCCACGGTTCAGGGGGATGGCGCCTGCGGGAATCTGCAGCAACAGGCGCAGCTTGCGCCGGGACGAGGTCGGGTTGGTCAAGGTGACGTGGCATCCGTGGGCGACGCCCTTCAGAAACTCCTCACG
>CAWVZQ010000559.1:0-2359 GCA_963934405.1 uncultured Opitutales bacterium
GGGTCATCTCCAAGGGAGAGCCAACCACTACCAATCCTGTGGTCGGTCAATTGCGTGATAGCTATAACCTGAAGTATGACCAAACCACTTCTTCGCATGGAAGTACAAGTCACTTGCACAGCAGCGGAACTCCGGCAGACCTTGCAAAGGACGGCTCGGGTGATGGTACCATCAAGAACACGGACTACGACGGTACCACTACCGAGAAGTGGAACGTCACCTACGACAACAACGGTCACAAGGAGTTCAAGATCACCGACGGTGGAGCTTTCAATGCAACTACGGGAGAGTTTAGCTCGGTCGACCGCTATTCCCGGATCTACAAGGATCCGGATTGGAGGAACAATAGTTTGGCAAGTCCCACGCAGGCGACTGACAACCTCCTCGCAAACCGCCCCGTGAGCGCCACCAAGCTTTCGAACAATACAGCCGTCACCAATCACGACGTGGCCTCCATTACGAAGGTTTCCGAGAGCACACGTTCCGTTCAAGTCGGGCGGAAGTACGAGTGGAACGTCGACAGTTTCCAAGAACATACTGGTTGGACAGGTTATTCGACCGGTACTTGGGGAAGTGTAAATAACCCCGGATCTTCGTGGCAAAATAATGGAGGGTGGCACAATCTAGATTCATATTGGGCCGGTGTATTTGGTGCTAATATGACAGCCGGTGGGGATAAGAAGGGTAACGCTGGTGGGATGCACGGGGCGTTGAACAGTTACCTCAGTTCTTACGACGAGGTGCAGTATTATAACTCGGTGCACGATGACGGATGGGCGGGAATTGACGATTGGAAAATGCAGACACGTGTTCGAAGCAAGATCTACTCTCCTAACTACACTCCCAGTGAATGGGTTTTTAAACAGTACTATGACGAGACCTACTATGATTACGTTTTCGACTTAGACACTAACTGGGCCAACGTAACCGACCCCCGGTTGACCCTCAACTACAAGTTCCTAGCGGCCACCGTGGACGTGATGGACAACAAGCCTATTTTTGAAACGCGCGACGTGCGCAAGAAGGAGATCGTCCAGGAGACCATAACCAAGTGGAAGACGGAGTTGATCACGGAGACGCAGACGATCTTCAAGACCAGCAAGGTCTTCGAGGACGGAGCGGCGAAGCCTTTCGGTGAGTTCAAGGACCAGTCGATCAAGGCGGGTGCAAAGGTCTCGATCCTCGCCGGTGGCGATGCGGACTTGGCGGGTTGGGTTTCCGCCGAGGGCGCCGAGGGCGAGGTGGTGGTGGATGTTGCCGGAGCAATTAGCGTGGCGGGCGTCCTTCCCGAGGGTGCCGACGCGGACGCCATTGCCGCAACCTCCAAGCTTCACGCAAACAAGACTCTTTCTCTTTCCGCCGCCGGTAACCTTACGCTTGACCGGTCGGCCGAGTTGAAAATCCTCGGCACGACCGCCGCCGCAGGCAAGGACGTCACTCTTGACGCCGGGGGAGGCCTTTCCGTCCGCGGCGAGGTGATCTCGCTTGACGAAACCAAGCTGGAGGCCGCCGGCGACGTCTTCCTCGGCGGCGTGGTCAAGGCGGATTCGCTAATCGATGTGAAGGCCGGCAAGGAGGACGGATCCGGTTCGGTGACCTCCGACGTTCTCGCAAATCTCAACGTGACTGCTGCGGGCGGCGACATCGTGGTGGCCGCCGGGTCGACCTCGGGAGACGTTCGCCTGACCGATCTTTCCGCCACCATGCAGGACAAGATGACCCTGCAGGCGGCGGCCGGGCTGGTTGACCATTCGGGCGGCCTGCTGGAAGCCGAAATCTTTTATTCCCGGGCCAAGTCGGGCATTACCGCCAACCTGAAGGCGACCTCCGCGGATGCGGAGACGTCCTCCGAAGGCAACATTAGCCTGACCGACGCGGATGCCCTGACCCTCACCAACCTGCGGACTGCCAACGGAGCCATCACCGTCCGCGCCTACGGCAACCTTACCGCCACTTCCGTCAAGGCCCTCGGGACGAGCGACGCGAACGACGTAACCCTTGAGGCTCTCGCCACCGGCGTGGGCGCGAGCAACTTGGTCGTGGCCGACCTTTCCGCAGCCGGGGCGGGTGACTTGAAACTTCTGGCCCACGGGACTTTTTCTCAAGGAGCCCAAGCTCTTTCTGCGGACGTTCTCGACTTGGAGGCTGCCGGATCACTGAACTTGAATTTGCAGGTTTCGCGTCTTGACCTCAAGGCAACCTCTGCCGGGGGCGTAACCGTGGTCGACGATGGGGGAGACGGCCTGACCTTGGGGAAGGTCGAGGTCATGAACGGAATCCTGCACGTCACCTCGAAGGGTGGAGACCTGTTTGCCGAGGACGTCAGCTTGCTTACGAATCTTTCATCCAGCGTGGTCAC
>CAWVZQ010000560.1:0-2356 GCA_963934405.1 uncultured Opitutales bacterium
CCAAGCCTTTTGAGGGATCGGTGTGGCCGAAATTCCCCAAGCCGGTTCCTGCCGTGGTGAAGGATGGAGAAGTTGTCATGGGTGAACTTAACTTAGGTTACGATCCCAAGGTAGGATTGTTTCTGGGTTTGGTCGGGAGGGCAAAGAATGTTGAAGAGCTAACGATTGCCAAGGGACAAGGCAAGGTAGGCGACCTTTTGCGCGAGTGGTTCGAAGAAGGAACTGCCGCGGGGAATCGCGGAGATTTCTATGACAACCATGACGGCGATCACTCCAACATGAATTTTCGGGGATTTCCACAACTCACCCGGATCGAATACGGCGAAGCTCTCCGTAAACGAGGTTTGCACAATGGACTTCAGCGGCATTTTATCTTCAGTGGTGTAACATTGGGCAATTCCTCGACTGCCATAACAGGCGGTCGCAATTGGCGCAGCCAAGCGCGCTTTGCACTTACGCAACCAAATGGTGCCACTCGCCTGGCCCTTCATTACCTGCGGAACCACCTTTACTTTTATCCCGAGCACAAGGACCATGATGCAGGTCGCAATGGGAAAAACGGTGGTGGACACGGGGATGTCTTTCCCGCAAACGTTCCGTACATCGTGGTAAGTCAAGGGTCATCCGGATCCGATCGTGCCTTTATGAACGCTTTCGCCGCAATGTTGGCGGCCCTTCGACCTGAAACGAAACAGGTTCTTGTTCGTACCCCTCTTCTTATGCCGACCCTCCAACAGGTTTTTCGTCGGAGCAACCGGAACGTCAAAAACGACGAAGACTATTTTACAGGAAAGGCCCATCCTACTGTATTCAAGGCTGAACACCTAGACCCCGAAACCATGGTTCGCAGGGTTCACGAACTGCGAACGGATTCCTTGCCTCCGTTGGCTCAATTCAAAGTGACAAAGGAAGATGTGCCCGTCGTCGGGCAAGATTTCTTTGACTTCCGTCCGCACCAACGATTGTTCGATACCCCTTGCGCTGCCGCCCGTATCTACAAATCATCTGCAAGTTCCCTACGCTTTACCTTGGACGCCCGTTCCTCTCGAGACTTTGCCGGAAGGCCTCTATCTTATCGGTGGAAGGTGCTGCGGGGCGATGCCGAACGTATTACGATCGAAAAGCAAGATGCGAACGGAAGTCTAGTGGAGATCACTATCCCTTGGCATGAGCGTAGACCAGTTCTTCCCGGTTCCGCGATGGAGTCCAATCGTGTGGACATCGGCCTTTTCGCAGGCAACGCCGATCATTGGTCTGCACCGGCCTTCTTTTCGGTTTATTTCCCCGACAACCAGAAGCGTGTCTACGACGATCGTGATCGTATCCTGTCGATTGACTACTCCTTGGGCAACTATGTGGACCCTCTTATCGATACTCCGCGAGAATGGCAGGATAAATACCGTTACGAAGACAACGGTTCACTCCTTGGTTGGACACGATATCGTAAAGGCAAGGTCGATGAGCAAGAGTTTACCGCGGGCGGTCTCCTTGTCGTTGCCAAAAATAACGATGGATCTCCTGCCGAAACCACAGCGGTCCGCTACCTTGTTCACAAAAGTAAGGGCGATCGTGTGGTTCTGACACAGGAACCTCGGTAGTCAGTTGTCGTCTGGTTGGATTGAGTTCGGATAGTGGGAATGCCTTTGTGCCGGCGGATTCTGTTCGCAGCAGTATTTCCAACTTGTGTGCTTGAATGAACAATCTGCCGCTATGAGATGAATTACCTGTTTCATACAACAATTTGGTCTTTTTGAGAATAATTTGTCCCAATATATGAGTTTGAATTCATTAGGTATTGTTACCTGGTGAGCTTTGGGCAATTTCTCATCTTTTAAAGGGTAATTTTATAATGGGTGCGCGATCCGGGCAGGTTGCGCACCCTTTTTTGTTTTCTTTTTGTTCTTCGGACCGTTAATTCGTTTATCGGATGAAGAAATTAAAGAAAGTCCTTCAGTACCTTGGCTGGTTTGTTTTGGGAGTCTTGTTTATTTTGATCGGTTTCTGGATCCAGTCCATCGGGTTCGATGTCATTCGGGACATGAGGCAAATGGAACGAGTTCCCCAAGTTTCCGTTCATCACGTGATACCGGGGGAGGTGAGCATTCAAGGAAAAGCCGTCAAAGGGAAACAAACCTTAGCGTCAAGATATACCAAGACTCCTTGTCTTTATCACCGATATCTCAAGGAGCGCGAAGAAAAGGATTCGGATGGCGATACGCGTTGGGTAACGGTTGAGCGAGGATCCGAATCAACGAATTTCTTTTTATCCGAAGATACGGGCAAGATATTGGTTGAGCTAAAGAAGGGTGGGGTAAGCCCCGATTTGGACGAGGACTATCAAAAAGAGAAAGGTCGG
>CAWVZQ010000561.1:0-2356 GCA_963934405.1 uncultured Opitutales bacterium
TGTTGATCCTCGCTTCATTACGGTCAACGAGAATGCCTCCACCTCCTACACCGACGTTATGACGGAAAGGGAAGGCGGTCGCCGTACGTTTTTCCATAACCGCGGAGCCAATGCCGAATGGGATGGGAGCGACCTTGATTTTTCCACCTCCAACGCCCGAATCTTTCACCTTGGTTATTTGCTTTTGCTGGATGCCATCGACGCGGAGGACTCAGAGTACGGGACTCGCGGAGCTCGCCTGTTGGCAATGGCTCAGGAAGCCGGTTTCAAGACCAGCTTGGACGTGGTAAGCGAGGACAGCGACCGATTCTCGAAAATCGTGAGTCCCGCCCTCAAGCAGGTCGACTATTGCATACTCAACGAAATCGAGGCGAGCAAGGTTACCGGGATTTCCATTCGAGAGGGAGACAAGCTGAACGAATCTTCGGTTAAGGAGACAGCCGAACGCCTTCTGGAACTGGGAGCTCGCGAACTGGTGGCCATTCACTTTCCCGAGGGTGCGTACGCTTGTTCGGCTTCCGGTGAGTCCGCATGGCAAGGTTCCTTGTCCTTGCCCAAAGGTTACGTTGCGGGAGCCGCCGGCGCCGGCGACGCCTTTTGCGCGGGAATGCTATACGGCATTCACGAAGATTGGGAACTCGATCGTTCCCTCCTTGCCGGTACCTGCGCCGCGACCGCTTCCTTGTCCGACCCGACTTGTACCGATGGGGTCAAGAGTCTTGACGAATGCTTGGCTCTTGCCGATCAATTCGGTGTTGGTGAGGACGAGGCCTGAGCCTCGTTCATATTCCTTGTTCTTCAATCTTTTAAGCTCATTACGATATGTCCGAAAATCCAATCGACGATTTCGATGCCTCCGTTCGCCGACAAACTCTCGAAGGTCTGGCCACAGAAACCTTTCCCGAACCGAAGCCAATTCTAAATCTGCACGCTCACACTTTCTTTTCCTATAATTATCGAGGATATTCTCCCAGTCACTTTGCTCTGGAAGCTAAGCGACACGGATTGGAAACCTCCGGAATCGTGGAATTCGATTGCTTGGATGGGCTTGACGAATTTCTGGCTGCGGGTCGCTTGCTCAACTTGAAGGGCGGCGTGGGGGTGGAATCTCGAGTGTTCGTGCCTGAGTTCGCCGATCGGGAAATCAACTCACCCGGCGAACCCGGCATTAGCTACCATATGGGAACCGGGTTTACCACGACCGACATTCCGGCCGAGGCTCAAACCTTTCTCGACGGGATGAGAAACACCTCCGCCGATCGCAATCGTGGTCTCGTTGATCGTGTGAACGCGCACCTCGCTCCGGTTATTCTCGACTACGATGCCGACGTCTTGCCCCTTACGCCTGCCGGCAATGCCACCGAACGTCACCTATGCGTAGCCTACGCACGGAAGGCCGCGTCTCAATTTCCCGATGCCGAAGCTTTGGCCCGATACTGGGGAGACAAGCTGGGCGTAGCAACCGAGGACATTGTCGACCTTCCCGAGGGTCGGGGTCTGACCGACCTGCTGCGGGGAAAGACCATGAAGCGAGGTGGCGTAGGATACGTTCAGCCCGATACGGGATCTTTTCCTAAGATGTCGGACATGAATCGTTTTTCCCTGCTTTGTGGAGCAATCCCCACTCTTGCTTGGCTGGATGGTTGTTCCTCCGGCGAGCAAGCTATGGAGGAACTGGTCGACATCGGGATGGAGTCGGGAGTGGCTGCCTTCAACGTTATTCCCGACCGTAATTATACGCCCGGTTCTCCCGATGAAAAACTTCGCGACCTTCAGGAAGTGGTCGCTCTTGTCGAGAGACGCGGGTTGCCCCTTATCGGAGGAACGGAAATGAATGGCCCCGGTCAAAAGTTCGTCGATGACTTCGATTCCGACGCCCTCGATCCCCTTCGCTCGGTCTTCCTGAAAGGTGGACGCATCCTCTATGCTCACACTGTATTGCAAGGGATGGCCAGCATGGGCTATCTCAGCGAATGGGCCGAAAATTCCTTCGCCGACGTTTTCGCCAAGAACGATTTCTTCGCCGAGTTCGGTCATGCTTTTCAACCTTTCGGCGAAGACCGTTTGCGTGAAGGATTGTCCGTCAATCAAGGCCCCGAGGAAGTTCTTGATAATGCTCGCAAAGCCGTTGCGGCGGAGTAGGGGAGTCTTGTCTTGAGTCGGACTTTCGTCGGCTTCGGTTTCGGAGCCATCCAAGGCGGACTCTTTCTTCCCGAGGCTTTTCGCTCGGGGAACTTTTCCCGCCTGGTCGTTTCGGAAATCGATGCCGAATCCGTGGCTGCCTTGCGGGCTGCCGAAGGAACCTACTTTTCCAATGTTGCGGGGAGCTCTTCGGTGGAGACGATATGTGTGGAGG
>CAWVZQ010000562.1:0-2355 GCA_963934405.1 uncultured Opitutales bacterium
CCAACCAACCGACCAAACCAAGACAAAACCCGCGACCCAATGCCGTGAGAACGGTGTCGCTGAGCAAGCGCAGAGTGATTCTGCGGTGGATTCTCATCCACGCCGTGGTTTCCGTCGCCTCAAAGCCTCCCACCACCATTGACTTGCGAATGAAAGAGGGACCATGGGCATAGAGAAAGGACAAGGCGATCAGGGCCATGGCCAATTCCGCAACGAATCCGCGAGTCCCCTTGAAAATATAGTCTAGAATCGATCCTGAAAACTCTCTGGCATCGCCAAGGAACTCGGAGGCAAAGGCGACGGCTCGCTCTTCATCGATCGGAATTCGAGGATAAATGGCCTGAACCTCCCGAATCGTCTCGGCTACGCCGCGCAGGAGAGCATCGCGACCTGCGGAATCGCCCATCAGCAAGGCAACCACCGCCCCTCCGAGGTCCTCGTCCGAATTGGAACCTCCGTAAACGATCACGACAAAGGGCAACAAAAGCAGGACCAGCAGCAAACCAGTGGCTATAACGGCGCAAATTTCCGATCGCCTCTCCGGCAAAAAGTCAGGAACCAGTCGCTTTGCAACATTTTCGATGGGCTTGAAAAGGACGGGATAGGTCAAGGCCGCCAATGACGCCGCAAAGATCAAGAATTCAAAGAGCGGACGAAAGGTACCGTACAGCGGAACGAGCACCAGAAGAAAGGCCGCGAGAACAAATCCTCGGCGTCTCCAAGCATGCCAAAACTGGTGGCGTTTTGCCGCTAACTCATCCATGGAATTTTGCATGGCAGTCCAAATTCGTCATTTCAGTAAGAATTCGACCTCTGGGTTCGGGAGTCAATCCTTTCCAGATATTCCTTCAGGCAAGTCCCCGTCGAGGTACCTGAGTCAACCAGCGTCGAGGGTGCTCCCGCAAATATTAAATCACCTCCGTCGCCTCCCCCACCCGGTCCCATTTCCAAAAGATGGTCGGCCAAGCGAATGACATCCAAGTGATGCTCGACAACGACGATTGTGTTACCTGCGTCACGAAGTTTGAAAAGCAAATCCATAAGTCTCTGTACGTCGACCCAATGAAGACCCGTAGTCGGTTCGTCGAGAAGATAAAGAACACCGCCTTCCTGCCGGCGGCTCAACTCCAAGGACAACTTCAACCTCTGAGCCTCACCGCCGGAAAGCGTGTTGGCGGGTTGACCGAGACACAAATAACCGAGGCCGACTGCATCGAGCGTCTCCAGCTTAGAAGCGATGGCCGGCTGCTTCGTAAAAAGATCCTTTGCCTCCGAAACCGTCATATCCAAAACCTCGGCGACGTTGTAACCCCGAAAGCGGACCTCCAAGGTTTCGCGGTTGTAACGCTTGCCATGACAGCTTTCGCACTCCACGAACACATCGGCCAAAAATTGCATATCCAGCTTGACCGAACCATCGCCCTTGCAACGCTCGCAACGCCCGCCTGCCACGTTGAAACTGAAGCGACCGGGTCCGTATCCGCGAATTCGGCTGAGCGAACATTTCGCAAACAGTTTTCGCAGACCGTCGAAAAGCTTCACGTAAGTCGCGGGATTGGAACGAGGACTGCGACCGATTGGCGACTGGTCCACACGAACCACTTTCTGAAATTGCTCCAATCCTTCCAATCCGGTGTGGGCTCCGGGGATTTGCTTGGCTCGCTGGAGCCGAAAGGCGGCCGCCTTCGCCAACACGTCATTGACAAGAGTGCTCTTACCCGAGCCCGATACCCCACAGACGACAGTGAGCAAACCGACGGGGAAAACCGCATCGACCTCGCGAAGATTGTTGGCGGTCGCTCCTCGAATAATCAATTGCCCCCTACCGGGATCCTTTGCCTTGGCATCCTTTTCCACACGGTCGGCACCGGTCAAGAAAGGACCGGTACGACTTTCATCCGAAGACAGGCATTGCTGCACCGAACCGGCAAATACAACATGACCGCCCTCAGCCCCGGCCCCGGGACCGACCTCGAGCAGGTGGTCCGCCGACAGCAAAGTGTCGGCATCATGCTCCACCACCACCACGGTGTTGCCCCGATCTCGCAAGCCGAGCAGGACGTTGAGCAAGCGACGATGGTCCGCCGGATGCAAACCGACGCTGGGCTCGTCAAGTGCGTAGGTAACCCCGACCAACCCCATGCCCAACTGCGTAGCCAGGCGTGCCCGTTGGGCCTCGCCTCCGCTCAAGGTGCCGTATGGACGATTCAAGTTCAGGTAACCCAAACCCACCTCGCAGAGAAAACGCAAACGCTGCTCCAAACCCGCCACGGCGTCCGCGACCAGAGCGTACTCCTCGGAACCCAGGACATCCTCCCTGACGAACGCCCACGCATCGCCGGCCGAAAGTTCGAG
>CAWVZQ010000563.1:0-2353 GCA_963934405.1 uncultured Opitutales bacterium
ACACCCACGTAGGATGATCCTTGGGGCTTGAGATGAACGGCATAGAGCTTTCCGTAAGACCAATCGCTTACGAAGAATGCGTTTTGGTATTTGGCGGGAAACTTAGCCCCGTACCCGAAGCTTACGCCAGTAGGTGATCCGGGTCCCACGTCGACGACCGTTCCAAAGGTATCGCTGCAATAATCCATGAATTTTCCGGATCCGGTGCGCCAACCAAAGTCGGCTCCGTCGATCACATGGTTAACCCGGGTCGGGCGGTACCAAGGGGTATTCATGTCCCACTCCATATCCGCGTCATAAGTGAAAAGTTCGCCCTCGCGGTTGACCGCGGCGTCGTACTGGTTGCGGAATCCCGTGGCCATGACCTCCCAGGTCTTGCCCTCGGGATCGATCTGGGCGATGTGCCCGAGCGGGGCCTCGGCCCCTTTCATGAAGTATTGCAAGGATGGAAACAGCTGGTCCTCGCCCCATACTTCCGGAACCCGCGAATGGGTGTAGTCCTCGGGCAACTGGGTTTGGTTGCCCATCACGACGTAGAGGTGCTTGCCGTCAGGGGCCGGGAAGATGGCGTGGGGGCCATGCTCGCCTCCGGTCGCAGCCAGTTTCTTGACCGTGACGATTTTGTCGAAGAGGTCGTCGCCATCTTCGTCGATCAAACGAAAGACCCCTGCGCCGGTAACGCTGGAGCGCGAGTTCACCACCACGTAGAGGCTGTCGAAGGCATAGCACAAGCCTTGGGCATGCCCAATCTGAGGAAGCTTTTTCTGGGCTTCCGTCGGGTTCCCTGTACCGGACCGCTCGGTGGCGTAGGTGATTTGCTCGATGCTTGCCGGATCGACGTTCTTTCCTGCTGCCGGAATGGGAAAGCGGTAAATGCCACCATACTGATCACTGACAATCAGCCGGTTCTTGTCGTCCATGCACATCGCCACCCAGGAGCCTTGTTGGTCCATGGGTACGGAATATAGGAGGTCGATCTTGAAGCCGTCGGCGATCGTGATGCGGTTGGGGGAAGTAGCTGACCGGGTCAGCGATTCCATTTTGGACGAAGGCGAAGATTTGGATGCCTCTTTTCGGGGTTTGGCTCCGGGTGCTTTCTTTTTCTTTTTGGCTTTGCCTGAAATTGCCCGGTACTTGATGTCTTTGAACTCGACCCTCATGGGAGCGCCCTGATGGAGTTGCAATCCCAAGTGTCCCTTGGCAATGGCATCGGGATGGTTTTCGGTGACGTCCACGGTCACGACGTCGTTTACCTTGTGAATCAATCGGTTGCCGACCACGAGAACGGTGAGCTTGTTCCATTCTTCTCCATTGAGTTGAGTCTTGTCCCCGACGGTTCCGAGGATTTCGACGTCCTTGTCTCCCTTGGCGTCCGCTTTTTGCCAACGCTTGGCAATGATGCCGCGCTTTCCGAATTTCTCTCCATAGAGCATGCCGAAGAAGTCCTGTCTGGGATGCAAGTCAGCTTGATAGCCTCGCAAAACGAAATCCTTCAGGTCGCCCACGGGTTGACTGCGGTACTGTACGCCCGAGTTGTTTCCCTTGAACTTGACCATACAGGAAAATTCAAAGTCTTGAACCATGCCACCCTTCCAAATAAGAAACGTGTTTCCCTTTGTGGGGTTGTCCTTGGTCGTTTCCCCTACGATCGCACCCTTTTCGACCTTCCAGAATTGCTCCTTGCCCATCCACCCGTCGAGGTCCTTGCCGTTGAAGAGGCTTTTGAATTCCTGTCCGGTTAAAGAAGTCAATCCGAATGCCAGAAACGAAAGACAAGTGATGAACGAAGCGTATCGAGTTGATTTGGTTTTCATATATTGGTTTTGGAAGTTTTTTTATGCGGGGAAGACGGAAGGGAATGCGACAAGGGTTCCGAAAAGCGGAAAGCTTGCCGCAGGGAAGCTTAGGATCCGGATGCGACCTGCCAAACGGAATCTTGCGAGACGCTAAAGGATCCCTTGATCTTTTCCTCCATGTGAATCCGTAATTCATCGAGCTCGGCCAATTGCTTCTCTTGGGGGAATTCGGTCAGGAAGAGAGGCCACTTGGGCTGTCCCCAGTAGGTCTTTTCGTAGGAATCCTTTTGGTATTCGATCAACAAGAGTCCCGAAGTCATCGTCATGCTGGTTTCACCAAAGAGCAGATCGATGCGGACGGGTTCGTCACCAACGACAAACCACTTTCCGGAAGCGAAACCGGCCCGGGCGTTGAGGCATGGAAGGAAAGGATGGTTTTTGCGGGGCACCTTGAGTTCGTTTTGAAAGTGCGAGTCGTAGCGTGAGCCTTCGAAGACCGGTTTGCGGTCGATGGCAACGAGCAGGTTGTTGTCCGCATAGCCCCAGAAACGGTATCG
>CAWVZQ010000564.1:0-2352 GCA_963934405.1 uncultured Opitutales bacterium
GCACCCGAGGCGCCGCCCACGTTGAACAAGAAGTTCAGTTCGATTTCGTCGACACCGAGTCCTTGCGTGGTCGCCGCGTTTTCAGCGTGCTGATAAGAACCGTCAATGAAGCCATTGATGGAGAGATTCTCGTTGATGTCGAGGGCGGAAGCAGATCCCACCAGACCGAAAGCAACAAGAGTAGCTATGATTTTATTTTTCATAATTTAGTCTAGTTTGTTTGTTTGTTTTAGGTTAACCAATGTTCATTCCACGCGGATCGCGTTGAAAGAACATACCATAAAATGAACTTTTTAGGACAAAAGTCAATAAAAGTATTAACATTTTTGAACGTATTCTTTTCGGGCAAGTCTGCACAACGCGACAGTAGAATTCTAAGTTCCGGCCTCGAGATTCGGACTCTTTGAGAGGGAGGTGGGCAAGTATGTCGAGTTGCTCCTCTCGCCCTACCTTACTTGATTTGGAAGGGGGGCTCGAAGGATACGACCCTGTCGCGGTGAAAGTTAACTACGCCTTTATCTTCCACCCCGTCCCCGTCAAGATCACCTTCGTAGCGATAGATTTGCTCTATGCGCGGATTTAAGGAATTCTTGATCTGAGTAGGGTTTCCGAGGGTGCTGCGCACCTGAAAGGAACTGATGTTCTTTCTGATCTGCCTCCATGATTCCGGGTTCGTCCAAGGTCCGGCTGCTTGTGCTTCGTCAATCTTAAGTTCTTTTTTGATCTTGCGAAAGAAGGATTTTTTCTCATCCGGATCCTGGGGGACTGCTTTGGGGGAGGCAACCGGTTTGGGTTGTTTCGCCTGAACTGGGGGCGCAGGCTGCGGGGTGGGTGAAGTGGGCTTGGTTTCTTTGCCCTCTATGGCGTCCACGCGCTTCTGAAGGGAATCGACCTTGAGGAGGATGAGATCCAGCTTGCGGGCTAGATCGGCGTTGGATACGGCTTTTTGAGCGGGCAAGGCGTTGGCGATACTGAAAATAACCGCGATGGCAAAGAGTTTGTTCTTCATGTCGAATTCATGGCTAGAAGGAAAGAAAGGCAATGGCAAGCAAGAGAGGTGCTATAAGTTGATGTAAAAAGAAACACAAATGCGTAATCTTCAACGTTTAATTGGAACGTCCCAGGCAGCGGATGGCTAGTTCCTTCATTATGGTTGGCTGGTCTTCCTTGGTGGCGCCGAGGAGTTGCTCGAAGGCGCGAATGAACTGGGACTGGAAGTCGATGAGCCTCCGGGCGTTGTACTTTCCGGCGGAGGGCACGAGGCGCCCGAGATACCACGGGTTCTGCGTGAATATGTTGAGGGCGTTTTTTTCGGATGCATCGGCAAAATGGACGGAGCGCTTGCGGGCGATGCGGTCTAGGACGTCCTTGTTGAGCCGGGAGCGCGGGTCGATTTCCCCCGAATCGATGAGCACGCGCAGCTGAATGACCAGACGGTTACGCCCCTGGAGGGAGGAGAGCAGCGGACGGGCGTCCTTTGCGTGGAAGAAGTGGCGATCGATGGCGTCGAGCGTCCATGCGAGGTCTCCCGAGGCAAAAGCCTCGGCCGCCTCGAAGAAATCGGCTTCGCCAAACTCGGGTACCATATCGGCCACGAGTTGCTCGGTGATTTCCGTTTCTTCCGTACCCAAATAGGTGGCGAGTTTTTGGGTTTCCTCGGCGGCGAGGCGTGTGTTCGCACCGATTTTGGCGGCCAGCATGTCGACGGCGCCCTGAGCGTAGGATACCCCATATTCTTTGGCGGCATCGCTGACCGTGCGACGAAACGCGGCGTCCCCCTTTTCACCTTTGGATACGTCCTCGTAGCGAGAGCTCTTTTGTAACCACTTTACGAAACTATGGTTTCGATGGACGGGGCATGCGGAAAGGATGACTTGGTTGTCCTCGCCGAGTCTTTCAAAGGTTTCCTTGATCGTCTCGAGGGCGTCCTTGGCTCCTTGCGAGGCACCGACCCTACTTTGGTTGAGGAAGTTCATCTCGTTCAGCCACACCAGTTTGCCGCCGCCGAACAGAGACAGCGTCTCCACTGCGGAGCGTGTTTCCTTGAGTATGAGCTCGACGTCGTCCACGCGATCGGCTCGGCCGTCCACGATTTCGCGGGAAAGGTCGTCAGGGTAATGCTCTATGAGGGAATCGAAGATTTCCTTGGCCTTTTGCCGGACGAGAAAGTCGTCGTCGCCGACGATGGCGTGAAGTTGTCCGTCGGACATGAGCTAGCGCGAGGAAAGTCCGTGGTTAGATCGCAAAACCTTCGGTGTCGCCGGCGGCATAGACGTCTTCCAGCTTGTACTTGCGAAGCTTCCGTCGCATCCAGTCGAGGGCGCCCGTGGCCGCTCGACGACGATTGGAAGC
>CAWVZQ010000565.1:0-2351 GCA_963934405.1 uncultured Opitutales bacterium
GGCTGGGCATTGCCCTTGTCGTCGATGGTCCGGCAATAAAGGTCGTATTTCCCCGGGTCGACGTCCTTGAGCAGGGTGGCCCAGTGGGCGATTGTGTAGCGCATCGGCCAATGCTCGGGTTTGCCCTCCTTGGTGAAGAACTGCACATCGGGTGGCAGTTTGCCATCGGGCAGGTCGCCTCCCCAGTTGTTTGGGGGCGGCAAGATCTCGGCGTCCTGCCACGGTGCCTTGGTGAAATAGGGGTCGTCCTCGGGCCATTCCTTGCCCTGCGGATTAATCCAGATCTGCGCCTTGCTCAATCCTCCCACGCCCACTTGGGCCAACCCTGTCACGGGGATGGGGACGCCTGCCTTTTCCTTGGCCGGCTTGTAGACGAATCGGCACATGGTCTTCATCCAGCTGGAAATATCGTTGTTGCCGCCCGCATAGGTGTCGTTGGCTTGATGCTCGTTGGTCAGGACGACGGTCTTCATCCACTTGACGGACTTGAAGCCGTAGGCGTCGGGTACCAGCATGCGGACGGGGCCGCCGCGCTTGCCTGTGAGCCATTCGCCGTTGAGTTTGTAGCAGAGAATGATGGGGTTGTCGCCCGGCGGATCCTCGAGGGCCCGACCGATGGGGAGCGAGCTGCGGAACATTTGCTTGGGATCCTCGTTGTGATGGCCGTAATAGAATACTCGTCGAACGTTCACGGTGGGCTTGGCCAACCAGATGACGTTGCGCAGCGGCACACCCTCCCAAATGCCCATCCCGAGTGGGTTCTTCATGTTGTTGCACGACATCACCTTTAGGAAGCGCACGGCATGTTTCTCGGCCAGCTTCATGAGCCCCTTGAAGTCGAGGGCGTTGCCCTTTTCCCGGGTCATCGGGTTGACCACCGCGGCATTGCTGTCGGGATCGGGGACGACCTCCAGCTTCCAGGTCTCACGCTCCATCCCGATCTCGAGACGCTTTTCCTTGGGCAGGGTGTAGGGCAGGGGTTTTCCCCTTTGCACCGTGCCGAACTCGTCTTGGTAGGTCAGGTACTCCATGTCGGAGGTGGCCTCCTCCATGATCTCGGCGTCCGATTCCTTGGCCCACGCGGCAACCGCCTGCGTCGCTCCCAGACCCGCCGCTCCCAGGCGCATGAAGTAACGGCGCGTCACCTCGAGGTGCTGTCGTCGTAGGTCTTTCGATAGGGGAGCGTCCTGCATGAGCTTCAAGTGGTCGAGTCTTGCAACCACCTTGGGTGCCCCGGCGGGCCTTGGCAACCCCTCACTTGCGGGAAAGCCCTAGGGCAGGTTCTTGAGGTATTTCTTGGGGTTTGCTTGGAAGCGCGACACGGCCCGTTTCTTGGAGAAGTAAATGGTTCGTCCCTCGTGCTCGAGAGACAAGCTCTTCGGGTGCACCCGCAGGTTGGCGTAGACGGGGCAGAACAATTGCTTGAGCGGCTTGATTTCCTTGGACGCCACCGCTTTCAACTGGGGAGCCTGTTCCTGACAGACCACCGCGAAGTACTTCGGATTCTTGTCCCATGTCTCCTTGCACGAACCGCAGCACATGAAAACCTTCACCCCCTTGAATACGACGAACTCCTCAAGGTCGATTTCATCGTCCACCATAAGCGGACAAAGCGTCTGCTTGGGTGCCTCCTGAGCCATCGCCGAGCAGGCCAGTGTCAAGCTGGCGGTGAGGAGGATGCGTCGTATGAGGTTCATGGCGCGAATGGAAGGTTTTGCCTGAAAAAAGGGCAGGTGGATGTGCGAATCAACCGGAAAGGGCGGGGCTTGTCACTTCGCCTGGATGACGCCGATGTCGGCGGCGGAGGCCCAGGGTTGGCCGTTGATCTCGTTGAGCACGCGGACAAGGAGGTAGCGTCCCTCCATCGGTTTCTCGAGGTTGGCGGCCTGGGGCTTCCTCACCTTGGCGAAGGTGGTCTCGAGTACGGGGTCGCCGAACTCCTTGGGTGAATCGGAGAGAAAGAACTGGGTCTTGCCGAAGGCGCCGTTCCATCCGCCGTCCTGGCGGGCGAGGTAGTGGAACCCGCTCACCTTGCGCTTGGACCCGAGGTCGATGACGAGCTCGTGGGGGTGTTTGTGGAGCTTGGGGGCGAACTGGGAGTGCCAGACGGTGCGCGGGCTGCCGTCGATGGCGTAGGCTGCACGTCGGTCGTTGCCGAAGTTCTCGCTGCTGAAGCGTACCAGCTTGGTTTCCTTGAGCGGTATGAGGTTCTTGTCCTTCAAGTGGCTCATCATCTGACCGGAGTTGCTGGAACCATTGCGGGTGGATCCCCACTTCGCCTGACGGTCGCGCTCGTGGCGTTCGCGGGTGGTGAAGGTGCCGGCCCGGATGGGTTCGTGGGAGGCCACGGC
>CAWVZQ010000566.1:0-2344 GCA_963934405.1 uncultured Opitutales bacterium
GCATTTGGCGGATTAATGATACTGCTGAAGAAATCGACGCCATACATTCCGAGGTTGGTTATGGTAAAGGTCGAGCCACTCACTTCCTCTGGCGATAACTTTTGGGTGCGTGCTTTTGAAATGAGTTGCTTGGTCTCGATGGACAGGGAACGCAAATGTTTAGTATCGGCGTCGTGAACAACCGGAGTTATGAGCCCATCCTCAACAGCAACGCTGAAGGCAAGGTGGGCAGCCCCGTGCTGTTTGATGTGATCGCCTTTCCAGGAGGCGTTGACCTCTGGAACCCATCTAATGGCTTCGGCACTGGCTTTAAGAACGAGATCGTTTATCGTAACCTTAAATCCTCCGAACTCGGGAGGCTGTTCTGAAAATTTCTTATTTATTGCGATACGAGCATCGAGCAAAGGGCTGGCATTGATTTCACGCTGGAGATAAAAATGTGGAATCTGCGTCTTTGACTCGATCAGGCTCGCCGCAATTTGTGCTCGCACCCTGGAAATGGGAATGATTTTTTCATTAAGTTGCGGCTTGGCGGCATTTCCTGATTTCTCGGAACTCAAGTTTTCTTCCTCGCGGGAAACCGTCGAATCATCATTATCTTCAGCCACGGGCTTGCTCCAAGTAGGGGGGTGGGGGGCGTTAACGCGAGACGGTGCAGATGACGACGATTCCCTTATCTCTGGCGAGTCATCACTGGATGACGGCTCGCCTTCCTCATCGTCTTGACTTTCTTCCTCTTCCGTTTTCTCAGAATACAAGGCCACTCCTTCTCCAGAAACCACCCCTCTCGTGTCTTCATCGGCGGGAGGGGCTTCGTTTGTCTCTGGCGAGTCATCACTAAACGATGGCTCGGCCTCCTCTTCCTTGTCCGTTTTCTGGGTAAATAGAGTGGGTTCTTCACTGGAAGTGGTCGACGCTTTGCCTTCTTCTCCAAGAAGTGATTCGTCCGCTTCCGCGGAGGCATCATCCCGGGACGAGACTAAAGCCTCGTCCTCTACCTGCCGTCCATCATTCTCGTCAGTTTTTTTCGGAATAGACTCCGTTACCTCGCTGGAATCGGAATGATCCGAAATGCCTTCCACTGGCGTCGCTCCGCTCGTCTTCGGAGCATCATTGTCTAATGGTTTGTCGTCAGTGTTTTCTTGTTGTTGCTGATCTGCCTCATCCTTTTTCTCAGGAGATGCCTCTGGGTCCTCTTCTTTGGTGGCTGAGCGAGGTACATCGAGGACGGTGTCGTGGTGGAGGCCTTCCATATAATTTTGTTTTAGGGTGTAAATTGTAAGCGAGTGGTCAAAGGGTTAGTTTCTTATTGTGGCGGGGAAGCGGGGGTGGTTTCAACAAAAATTATCGGGTTGTCCGGCTCGGAAAAATCGGCTCGCAGTGCGGAGAACTCACCGCGCCTTTTGTCATAAATTGGCCACACAAGAAGGTGGTCGGTTTCCGGAATCTTCAAGTTATCAACTTCTTCGCGATCGAACCAAGCGAATTTACCTTCGGGTCCATTGGGCGGCAAATCGTTTAGCGGAGCAAGACAATCGAAGAGAAACATCAACCAGTGACCAGAGCCTTCGTAATTCTTTTCAGAGATGTATGCGAATAGCCTTAGGTCTTTTTCGTCAATATTCATGCCGGTCTCCTCCAAGGTTTCTCGTATGGCGCACTCGAAAGGGGACTCACCAATTGAGAAATCGAGCTTACCGCCGATAGGGCTCCACTTGCCGAGGTTTGGAGCCCTAGACCGTTTCAGAAGAAGTAACTCCCCGTTGCCATTTCTAATAAATACTAGCGTAGAGATGCGAAATGGAATGTTTTGCATGGGTACTAACTTGAGAGGAAAATATAAATAGAATGAGTAAGTGTTGGTTTCGCGAGATTTGCATTGAATTAAAAATCAAGTTGAATTTTGAAAATCAACGATCTACAACAAGTAAATGAAATCCCTCCACCTCATACCTTCCGTTGTCCTAGGAATCGTTTTCTTTTCTCTTAACTCGGCTGCGGCCGATCGCAAGTCTGGCTTTGGCAAAATTCCCAAACCCGATGAGCTTGTTTCTCTAGACGCCGTTACCCTGCAGACGAGCACCGGCAAATGGTTTACCGTGACAGTCGGTTTTACTCCCAGAAAACATCCCGACCCAGAAAAGGCTTTCAACGAAGACTTCATAGATGATGTCAAGTTGGATCTTTACATTTGCTTCCGCAATGATTCTCGTGAAAAAAAATTTAAGAAGGAAAGGAAAAGAGATTTCATTGAACCAGACCTTTATGACTATTACCATGCTGGCGTCGAGATTATCACTCTCAAGGTAGACAACATTCGAAAGGAATTGCATTTCCTTATCTC
>CAWVZQ010000567.1:0-2344 GCA_963934405.1 uncultured Opitutales bacterium
ATGAAATAGTCGAATCACTCTATAGTGGAGTAAAAGTAAAACTGGATTCGGGCAGGCACGCTTATGTCTTTAACGTCCATCTATCCTCTCATCCCTACCAGCCCTATCAGCTTCTTGAAATCCGCCCAAAGTGGCACAAGCACACAAACAACATCACCTTCATCAAGACCGAGGCGGAGGCCATTGAATGGGCAAAAAAGGCTCGAGGTGTAGAAATTGCAAAAGTACTCAGGCAGGTAAAGTCCATACCCGACAAAGAGGCACCTGTTTTTGTGGTGGGAGATTTTAATGAGCCCTCCCACCTGGACTGGACGGATGCCGCCGCCAAGGCCGGTCGCCACCCGATCAAAGTGGCTTATCCCACTTCTACTGAAATGGCCAAGGCCGGCTTTAGTGATTCGTATCGGAAGATCTATCCCGACGAGATGAAAAACCCGGGCATCACCTGGTCCCCTGCTTACAAAGTCGGTGATCCCCGGACTCATCATGACCGCATTGATTTTGTCTACTTTAAGGGAAAAGGATTAAAAGTAACTGGTGTGAAGATCGTCGGAGAAAACAAAGAGAATGCCGACATTGTTGTTACTCCTTATCCTTCCGACCATCGCGCGGTGGTGGCTGATCTCAAGCTAACCAAGTAAACGACGTGAGGGTCATGAGCGCATTATCCATCATCGTTTCCTCTTTGTGGATGGTGGAAGTCAGTCTGGGTGCACCCGAATCCGACAAGTCGATCCATGTGCGCGTCGCCGCTTACAACGTGGAGTTTGGAAAAAACGCGACACCTGAACAGATCGGTGAGATGTTCAAGCCATACAACTTGGGCATGATCGGGTTTAATGAAGTGCCGGATGGTGACTGGACCGCACGCGTTGGCAATGCGCTGGGTATGAAACACAGTTTCGTGGGCAAAATTTCATCCGCGAACCATAAGGATAAATACAAATCAATTCTGAGCCGGACGCCATTCGAAGTTACAGCCGAGCATGAACTAAGCGTTGAGCGTAGGCGTTCCTGGAATCCTGCGTCGGTTGTGAAAGCCGTGACAAAGATTGATGGGGTGACAGTCGCATTTTTCTCCCTTCATATTTGCCGTTCGAAAGACAGTCATGATACGGGCCATGCCTACCGGTTGACAAACGAGGTCTTGGCAAAGGAAAAGACGAAGAGGGTGATCGTACTCGGGGATTTCAATAACAATATGGGCGATACTGCCATGAACATGCTTGAGACATCAGGTTTTAGACCGACTTGGAAGGATCTGAAGATCGATGTCTCCAAGGAGTTCACTTATAATGCATTGAAGCCCGAACAACCGAACCTTGGCGTGATTGATCACATTTTTTACAACACTGGATCCCGAGCCAGTACCAAGGATGGTGGAATCATCGAGTTGAAGAAGCCCCTTTCGGACCACAAACCCGTCTGGGCGGAAATCGCTTTTCCCAAAGACCTCCAAAGGGTGAAACAATCCAAGTAAAATAATTTCAAAGTGATTCGATTATTGATCGAATATTGCAAAGACCTCCGGACATCCTTGTTGTAGTGTGGCATGACCAAAAGAAAGAATAACCTAAAAACGGCATGAGCGATCCTACGCTGGGATTTCCAGCCCACGGTTTTGATTCTCCGCATAAGATCACGGACTCAATTGAAATCATCCCATCCCCGGAGCCGGACACTCATATCATTTCCTACGGTCCACAAGACGTGAGCTCGAGAGTGATCGGAGCCATCATATACGTTGTGTTCGCAAGTATTTTCAGCGGAGTGCCATTGTATTTCGGAATACGTGGTTGGTCGAAACTTTTCGAACGCCCCTTCGAGGAAGCCGGTATGGTGGTCGCGGGAGCCTTATTGATTGGAGTTGGTTTCCTGATCTATTTCGTACGCGAAATACTGTGGATCTTGTTCGGTTCGACATTCTTCACCGCATCCAAACAGGGTCTCGAGATCAAGAAACGGTTTTTATGTTTTTCCACAAAAAAAATCATAGAGCATGAGGAAATCAAATATTTCCAGATGAGCGTAAAGAGGACTAGTCATTCTGAGGGTGGAGGCAGTTCCAAATGGTACACTCTTTGGGTTGTTGGCAAAAAGAAGTATAAACTGGATTCCAAGACACCCAGTCGTGAATCCATCGTGTGGTTGAGCGAGACCCTTTCGGAGTGGTTTGGCGTTCCTGTCGAATCTAGTCGTTAGTCCAAGTTTACCATGCCCATCATTCTCCCACCGATCAATCGTCGCCAATTCATAAAGGGTTCGCTCGCTCTTGGCGGCACTGCAATAACAGCGTCTTCTTCTCTAGCCAAAGCAGCTGACCATTTCGCTCGATTGGATCAAA
>CAWVZQ010000568.1:0-2344 GCA_963934405.1 uncultured Opitutales bacterium
GGTTTGC
This sequence comes from uncultured Opitutales bacterium, assembly GCA_963934405.1. GTDB lineage: Bacteria > Verrucomicrobiota > Verrucomicrobiia > Opitutales > Seribacteraceae. Next base: position 8 of record CAWVZQ010000568.1, read on the forward strand.
GTTCCGGATTCCGGCGAGGCGACGTCGTTGCCCGACCAGAGTGAGAGGCGATAGCCCTCGATTGGATTGGCGACGAGGGTGATTTGGGCCCCGTGCTCGTAGATTCCCGTTCCTGCGATATTAGCGGCACCTTCCGGAACAACGGTCACCGACACCGTATGATTGACGGGGACGCCTGTCTCGAGCGTGATTACTTTTTCGACCGTTCCACCCTCGAGATCGCTCACGCGTACGGTAGCGGTGAGATTTCCTCGGGCATTGGGGGGGATTGTGCCGGAGAGAACGGCGGTGCCATCTCCGTTGTCTTGGATGGACAGCCAGTCGGGCGCGTTCGGAATGAAGAAGGACGGCTTTTGTCCGTCGGGCATGGAAGCGTTGAGATCGATGGCGAAGCTTTCCCCGGGTTCGATTGAGAGTTGGGAGGTAATTGTGGTCGCGGGCAGACCGTTCGGACCACCCGCCACGAAGAGGAAGGAACCGGGCTTGCCTTGGTTGTCGATCTGGAAGTCGTCCATGGTTGCTTCACCACTGTGCTGAGCGGAAACGTGCAGGGCTCCGTCCGAGCCTATGGCGAGTTCTCCGGCTTGCTCCGAGCCTGGACCGCCGATGGAACGGATGCGCATGACTCCGCCGGAGTCGCCGCTTGCCTGAAGGAGGAAGAGATCGGAACCGCCCGCCGATTCAATGGAGTTGCTGCCTACGGCAGCAGTGCCTAGGAAATGACCCGTGAGGACGGGATCTCCGTAAGGATCGATTTCCACGCCTTGGGCATAGTCTGCGGCGGTACCTCCGATGGTTTGCGTCCATTGCGGTTTGCCATCGGTGTCGAGTTTGGCGAGGAATCCGTCGGAATGGCCTTCGGAGGTCATGGTCAAACTGCCGATGTGCGCTTCTCCCTCGAAATTGCCGGCAAGATATACTCCCGATTCGTCTGCCGCGAGATCGAGAACCTGATTGTTCATTGCACCCGTGAGCTTCGTCTCCCAGTTGAAGGTCCCGTTGTCGTCGTACTGGAGAAGGAACGCGTTGCCTTGAACGCCGTCGCTCGTTCCGCCACCCACGTAAGTGTAGCCGGTGTTCGGTTCGATGACGACTACTTGAGCCTGATCTTCCTCTTCACCTCCTGCGGTTTGCACCCAATCGACGCTTCCCGTCTGTGAAAGCTTGGCCACAAAGACGTCGCCGGTACCCGAGGAGTCAAGGGGACTTCCGTTGAGGACCGCTTCTTCGCCGACGTTGCCGACCCAACGCACGGAACCGTCCGAAGCAACCGTCACGGATTGACCGCTGTCCTCGCCGGGACCGCCCACGGTTTGTTCCCATTGAAGAGAGCCCTGTGGATCGAGCTTGATGAGGAAGCCGTCTGCGCCCCCTGAAGAGATGAGAGGCAGTCCGTCGACTTGAACGAGACCCTCGAAGGTTCCTGAAAGGTAAATCGAGCCGTCGGGCCCGACTGCGACGTCGTTCGCCTCGTTTCGTCCCAGTCCTCCGACACTTCTTGCCCAGCGAACCGAGCCGTTCGCTTCGAGGCAGGCTAGGAAGGCGTCGCGGTCTTCGGCTTGCAGGGTGACGTCGCCGAACGTGGCGATGTCCCGGAAGGATCCTGCGAGGTAGCGGGTTCCGGAAGGATCTACTGCAACGGCGACCGTGTCGACGGCTCCTTCCGGGGCGACCACTTGCAAGGTTTTCGGCGTTTGACTCGGGTCTGGTACGTAAATTTCTCGAGTGACTGGAATCGCGGCGTTGCCGTCGCGGTCGGAAACCTCGTAGGTCAGGGTGTAGAGACCGGGAGCGTTTGCATTCACCTTGCCTGTAATGATCACGGAGGAGGTCAGGTCGCCGTCTAGGTCGTCGAAGGCGAAGTAACCGGGATCTTGGAAGGGTTCCCCCTTGGGGTGACGAATACGAGAAGAACCCTTGAGGGATAGGGTGGGGGATTGCCCGCTCCCGACTTGAATGGTGAAGTTCAGAGCACCCGTTGCGTTGGCCTCGTCGGCTACGGCGAGCCTGATAGCATGCGCGCCTCCCGAACCGATAGGGGGCACGCCTCGGAGCAAGCCGTTGCCGTCGCCCGAGTCTTCCAGCGACAACCAATCCGGACCTTCCAGTAGTGCGAGTGTTCGGGAACCCGAACCGTCGACGTCCGAAGTCGTCAGGTCGCCGAGGTAAACTTCCTCCTCATTCGCCCTGAGAGGGGGCGTAGAGGTGAAGCGGGGCGGGTCATTGACGGGGTTCAAGGTGACGTTGATCTTTACTTTATCGGTGAACTCCCCGTCGCCGACTTGGACGACGAAGCTGTCGAAGCCGTTGAAGTCGACGGCAGGCTCGTATGTGAAA
>CAWVZQ010000569.1:0-2342 GCA_963934405.1 uncultured Opitutales bacterium
CGTAACCGGACTTAAAGGACACGCGAAGGGCCTTGACCATAATAGGCTTCCAGTGGAGCTCTTTGTAAGCTCCCCAGTCTTCCTCCCAAGTCGATCTCTGTGCTCGGATCTGGTAACGGTTTCGCGAAACATTCTTCCAAATCTCACGAGATTTTTCCTTGCGGGGGTGGTCCTTCGAGAACTCGGGGAAACGACTACCGAACTCGATATCCTGAAAAACCGCAGTCATCGAATAGTAGTCCTGGATCGAAAGCGGATCGAACTTGTGGTTGTGGCAGCGTGCGCAACTGATAGAGACACCGATTAAGGAAGCTCCGACTGTCTGCATGACCTCATCCATGCGGTCGGCGCGAGCCTGTCGAATGGCCGAGGGTTCCTGCCCGACCGTGGCGGCTGGAACATGAGGGCCGGCAACAAGAAAACCCAAGGCCTCGCCTGTACCAAGACCATCACCAGACAGTTGCTCGCGCACAAATCGATCATAGGGAAGATCCTGATTAAAGGCTCGAATTACGTAATCCCGATAGACCCAGGCAAGTTTTCGGTAAAGATTAGATTCCGAACCGTTCGTCTCGGCCCATCGAATAACGTCAAGCCAATGCTGTGCCCATCGTTCGCCGAAATGGGGAGAATCGAGCAACTCGTCGACCAGTTCCAAAAAGGCCTTGTCCTTCGAATTTGAGAAATCGGAAAGAAATTTTTTGACGCGATCAGGTTCGGGTGGGAGACCGGTAAGAACAATGGAAGCTCGACGAATCAAGGAAAGGCCGTCAGCCGGTGGATTAGGATCAATCCCCTCCCTTACCATACGATCATTGAGAAATGCGTCAACGGGATGCTTGGCCACTTTCGGTATCGAAGGACGCTTCACGGGATGGAAGGCCCAGTGATCCGTTTTTTGCTCCAGTTTCGCATTCATTTGACCTGGCCAGACGGCGCCTTCGACAATCCATTTTTCCAGCAGGGCTATTTCAGCCGAACTCAAGGGATCTCCTTTCTGTGGCATCCGCTCATCCGGATCTTTCAGCTTGATTAATTCGATAAGATGACTCTTGGCAGGGTTTCCAGGCACAATCGCAGGCGAACCACTATCGCCGCCAAGGAGAAGGACCGGACGCCGGTCAATACGCAGGCGGGCCTTTTGTTTGTCCGGCCCATGGCAATCTATGCAGTTATCCTCAAGAAGTGGTAAAATTTCCTCCTGAAAATCAACTGCTGTAGACAGTTGAAAGGAGAGGGAAAAAATCAGAGGGAAAAATGAAAAACGAAGGATAATCACTTTAGGCAAAGTAAAATCTGCAGGAAGAAGGCGGAGAAAGGAATAAAATATCTCTATTAATTTCTTAGACCAAGGCAAAAAAAACGAGAAATGCGATTAATTCAGAAATTTCATTTACGATCTCTTGACCAAGGCAATACATCGGTCTGCCGGGCCCAGACCATCCGAAGCTCATTGATGCGTTAAGGAGGACTTACTCTGCCGAAGAGGAGTTGTGGGCAGCATTCCATTTATCGTAACCCTCCTTGCTTGCGACCAATGGAGTCACTTTTGCCATCAAGAAACGGAAATCGAATGCAACTTTGTCTTAGCAACGTCGTTTGATACTTTGCAACGAGCCATATAACCCTAAAAGAGAAACAATCATCATACAGCAAACTATTCGATCTTTGAAACCCTTGTGGATTGTTATTACGGCACTTCAGGTTTTCTGCTCGCTTTCCGCCCAACAACCGGGTCGAGGGAGACCCCCCATGCGGAAGCACACCATAACGCAAAAGAAGGAATGGCAACCCGTTCCTGCAACGAAAAGCCTTCGGTTTGAAAGCAAGAGCGCGTTTCGAAAAGGAAAGAAGGAAATACAGGTGGAAGCCAATGGCATCCCCTGGCACAAAGTCGGGCAATTTCCCAACCGCGGGAACCCCCATACGATCAGCGAACAAGCATACAACTTTGCAGTCCGGACGAACCAAAAACCGAACCGCAAAATAACGCCGCTTCATAACGACAGCGGATTCGGGCCTCCGAATACGCCATTTGGCATTGCGGTCAACGGCGTGCTCTTCGATCCGGGAACGGCTGAATTCTTCAATGGTGATCGTAGCTCCGACTGGAATTACGAGGCCCTAAGCGGAGCCGTTCCGCTGGGCGTTGACTTCAATAACGCCCACGTACAACCGAACGGAGCATACCATTATCATGGCTTGCCCACTGGCTTGCTGGAGAAACTTAAGGTGAATGAAAAAGAGCACTCCCCCTTGATCGGATATGGAATGGATGGTTATCCTATTTATGCTCTACACGGTTATAAGGATCCGAAGAACTCGAAATCTTCCATTAAGAA
>CAWVZQ010000570.1:0-2342 GCA_963934405.1 uncultured Opitutales bacterium
TAAGACCTACATGAATGTCGGGATCGGCATGGGCAAAGCAATGGTCGAGTTATTGAAAAACAAGTAGGCAAAAGTCCGTTGCCGAGACCAGTTGACTTAAAGTCAGTCGACTGAGTCCGTCTTTCAAATTTGTAACAAAAAATGAAAACGAATATGACAAAATTACTTTATGGCGGTCTCATCGTCCTTTCCCTCGGGGCGGCAAGCCTCGGTTTCGCCAAGGAGGATAAGCAACCGCCTCTTACAGAGTCCGGTCAGAGGATCGAGGCTCATTATGCCAAGCAACTGGAGGATCTCCGATCCCAACTCTTGGCGAAGATTCCCTACACTCCTGCTCTCACTGCATCCGAAAAGGTTGAAAAAGAAAAAATCGACTTCCCCGATACCAAGGGCGGAAAGAAGGGCGGCGACCTTTCCCTCGAGGAATTGTTCACTAAGGAGGAAGACGGCAAACCCGGGGAAAAGGCGCCCACGCAGGAAGAAGTTTTGGCCTCCTTCATGTCCAGCGCCAAGTTGGACGAGCTTTTGGTCAAGTATGTCGTCCTGCTCGATTCGACACCCCGAGGTCTGGCGGAATTCGCCCAGCAGAGCAAAGAGCATTTTGCGCTTACCGAACGGATGCTGGCGGATTCCGAACTGATGAAAAAAATGCTGATTGCAGATGGAGCAAAATCCCAGCGGATGCGCAACGGATACGGACCTGCCCACTACGGGGAAGCTATGAAGATTTACACGGACATCCGAAAGGCCAGCCAGAAATCGGCAAGCGGCGTTCTCAACCGCTTGGCCCTTGCCCTTGCCCTCGAACATGCCATACCGGTGAAGCAATCGAACCCCGAGACCCTTGAGAACGCACCTGCGGCGATCGATCCCGTAAAGCGCTACTTTCACTATGAAAAAGCCTTTCTTGATGGCGAACTCGATCCAACCTTCAAGAATTTGAGCGTTTGGAATCTCCGCATGGTCATTAACGGGGACGAACCCGACGAAACCTTGGCTTGGGGACGCCGGATGCTCCGGAACTTCCGGCCGGATCACATATACAGTTCGAATTTCGGATGGCGATACGTCGGCGTCGTGGGTTCGGACGTCAAGTACGGCTCGGGTGACAAAAAATACGACAGGCCCGAGTTGCAAAATTACCAGAACATTCTCATGAACGGTGGCATATGTGGACGGCGGGCATTTTTCGGCCGCTTCATCCTGCGCTCCTTCGGGGTTCCAACCACGGCCCGGCCAAGTAAAGGCCATGGCGCCCTCGCCCGCTGGACACCCGATGGTTGGTGCGTCAACTTGGGGCCGGGTTGGGGATCCGGCTGGACTAGCACGCGCTATCGGAAGGACCTCGACTTTCTCGCCAGCTCCAAGGCCCGCAAAGACAAAGAAGCCTTCCTCAAGGTCAAGAGGGCTCAATGGATCGGCGACGTCTTTGGTGAAAAGAGGATTTACGGAGAAAACGATCAGAGCCTTGTGTTCAATAGCCTTGTAGAACTTAAACCCCCATTTTGGAATGGCTTGGCCCTGACCGCTCAACGAAAGATCATCAACGATTTGAAGGAGGTTACCTTGGAAGCATTGGGAGAAGAGCTAGGCGAATCCAACAAGCCGACCATTGCACAAAAAGTAATCACCTTTCCAGTCAAGTCGGAGGAGCAAAAGATTGCTTACGCTGAAGACGGTTCGATCTCGATCCCTTCGGCCGCCTTCGGCAAAACTTCGGAAAATACCCGTGAGGTCCTTTCCATGAAAAGCTTCGAAGGAGGCATGCAGATCTTCCTCCCCCGCTTCTCACCTCAAGGCCTGACCGTTATGCGGGGAGGCACTTGGAAAGGAGAGGCCGTCGCCTGTGCCTCGGGTAGTCGCATGCTCAGCGGTGGCTACGGCAGGTATGAAAACTGGGGACTGCGGGCCGTTATTACACCCAGCGGCACCAATACTCCCAAGGAACTAACTCTCGATTTAGGAGACGGGGTAACCATGGAGTTTCTTTACGTAAAGCCGGGAACCTTCGTGATGGGCGGAGAGAACGAAAAGGAGGGACGCTTCGAATGCGTCGAGGTGCCGAAACACGTAGTGGGACTGACCCAAGGTTTTTACCTAGGTAAGTACGAGGTGACCCAGGCCCAATATCAAGTTGCCATGGGATCGAATCCGAGCCAGTCCACCAAGAACCCGGACTGCCCGGTCGACAACGTCTCCGAGCCTGACGCCCATCAATTCTGCATCAGACTCAGCGAGATTACCGGGTCCGATGCGAGGCTTCCCACCGAGGCGGAGTGGGAATATGCCAGCCGGGCGGGACGAAGCACCAAATGGTTTTTCGGTGACGACCCTTCCAAGAT
>CAWVZQ010000571.1:0-2340 GCA_963934405.1 uncultured Opitutales bacterium
ATAGGAACCGGTTTGCGCAGCGTGCCTCGCTCTATGCACCGCAGAGCGTTTTTCCTGTATCGCTATGCCAAGCGCCCCAAGGCGCACGAAAGCGTTAGCGGGTGGGTGAAAAAAGGTAATTGGCATACGATTGCCGGTCGCATGGATTACCGCAAGCCCTTGCAGTTGCGCACCAATCCCGTACGCATGGCTCCCGGCGAAAAGTTATATTTCACCTTGGATAAGACCAGCAGGTTTAACCCTGCGGATGAACATGTATTCCACCTCTCCAACCATCTGGCGTTGAACCATTATTTGCATTACAATGTCCCTAGGCAGCTCTGTCCTCCTGTCCCCGCTGACGAACCGGTGACTCTTGTCTACACAGGCGGAGGTATCGGCGGCTATTGGCTGGATCCTTTCCAGCGGACGGAGGAACAGCAAGCGGCCGACAGGAATCCACGTGTCTTGGGGACTTCCTTGTACATGATCAAGGGTGGGGCAAGGTATCCCATAAAGAAAATCAACCGAGGGGTAGGCAGCATGAATTTGGGGAAAAACGGCAGTTATCAGGATTACGGAAGGGCCGATATCGTGGTGGCCGATCCCAGTCGAGTCATCGGGCCTCGAATACAAAATCGTTTAAGTACGTTTCATAATAATCCGGAACTTGTTTTCCTGGAGCACAATCCTCGCTCTTTCGTGGATCCTTGGCATCTGGGCAGAGGTGATCAATGGTGGAGAGGGCAGGAAACCGACTTGGAAGAAGGTATCGGGGACAAAAATCAAGATGACGGGCAAGGAGTCGTCTTTAGCGTGAGCGATGCCGATGAAAGTCTTTCCGGCGATTCATACTCCGACGGTGGACGAATTTACTATGGCTACCAAGGCCATAGCTTCGACGTGGCCGGATTTCAGAGAGTTTCCAAAAATACGGGGCAGGGTCAGTTTCTGTCCCGTACGTCCAGAGTGACCCTCTTCGACGTGCCGCGCCAGCCTCTCATGTCCTTGGGTTCTCTCCAGCACGTCAACCTATGCTACTTCGGCAACAGTCCGACCTACGCCATAGGCAATTCCTATGCCACCACGCTGATTGGAAGAAACCGCAAGTGGAGTCGATTCAATCAGTTGAACACGGAGTCTCCTAAAAAGCGCTCGGGGAACGAGCACCAAAACACCATCATAGATTATTCCTATTACGCAAATGAGCAGTTGTGGGACGGTTTTTTCTTCTCCACCGTCCCGACCCAAGCATTGGAGACAGGCAAATATCCGCCCTTCGAGAACTTCGATCAAGATTTCGTCGACGCAGGCAAAGCTCTTCCCAACCCGAGGATGGTTTATTTCACAGGTTCGGACAGGCTTCCCCCCGACGCAGTGTCGTCAGATAGCCGAGACGGCCCGGATGACGGTGGCTTGCGCGATTTTCAAAAGGCGGCGGGCCAGCTCGTAGTCGACGGCGCCTTCAATGTCAACTCGACCTCGGTCGCGGCATGGAAGGCCCAACTGGGCAGCCTTTCTCAAAGCAAATTGCTTATTGGCGACCTGCAGGAATTCAACGAGCCCGTAGCCAACGTCAGGAAAATCCTGGAATTCGAACTGGCCCCATCCGACTCCGAGGCTCTCTCCTTTCCCTTCCCTCGATTGAGCTTGCCCACGGGCGATCCCGTGAACCCGGAATTGGGGCCGGAAGTCGAGCAGGACCATTGGTCGGGCTTTGCCTCCCTGAACGACGACCAACTCCAACGGTTGTCCGAGGAGATCGTGCAGGAGGTCAAGCTTCGCGGGCCGTTCTTGTCGATGGGCGATTTCGTAAACCGGCGCTTGGCCAACCCCCCCGACAACCAAATTCTACGCGAATTGCCCAAGAGCCGATGGCCGGACGAAACCGAAGAAAGTCGACAAGGGCTTCGAGGCGCTTTGCAGACAGCCATTCACGATGCCGGAATCAACGACGGCGGCCTGCGCGAAAAGTATGGAATCGCTCCCCCTTCGCCCGGCGACTACAAGTCTATGATGTCCCGTGTCAATGGCTTGGATTTCGTGCCCGACAACATTGGTCTCTTCAATGCCTTCGGTTACGTGGCGGCGGGGCTTCACCATGATCCTACCGATCGCCTTAATTCACAAGTAACCTATAACCGCAGAACCAACTGGGGGCTAGGCTCTCACCACCAGTCCAAACGAGAGCATTCTCACGGCGAGGCTCCCGACAACATGCTGGCGGCGGCCAACGGCGCGACCGCCGCGATGATGCCGGGTTGGTTGAGCCAGGCGGACGTGCTCACGCCACTTGCCCCCGTGATCAATACGCGTTCGGACACTTTTCGAGTGCGGACCTATGGCGAAATCGAATCAGGA
>CAWVZQ010000572.1:0-2335 GCA_963934405.1 uncultured Opitutales bacterium
ATATTGGCGCATCGGCAGCAGTTCCCTGTATAGCGTTTCGGTTGTTCCCGGATGAGTCGTTCCAAATGTAAAGGGGAGAACCGCTTGTTATGGAATCAGCGAGCGAATCGGCATTCACGTTGTTTCCATCTAGCCACAGTTCCATGCCGGAAATCGACTCTTTGAAAAGCTTGTAGTATCCAACTGATAGGACTTGGCTCGTGGCTGTTGCGGGGTTGTGAGATAAGTCGCCGGGTTGTGTGGCTGTTATCGTGGTGGTACCTGCTGAGCGAATCTTTATCGTCTGATTACCTGGTGTGATTCCTTCCACGGAAGCGACCAGTGGGTTGGAGCTTTGGTAAGTGACGAATAAGCCGGAACTGGCTCTCGCTTCAGGGCCGAAGTCGAAGTCACCAATTGATTTGTTGGGCATGGGAGCGAATGCGATTGTTTGATCGAGTTTTCCAACCGTAATCTGGATACTTTTATTTATACTTGGAGAAAAGGTCGCATCCCCCGGTTGGCTCGCGTTTATGACGGCTGTTCCAGCGCTCTTTAAGCGAATGCGATTGAAGTCACCTATGCCTGCACCGTACACCTTGGCTATTGTAATTGCGTTGAGATCGGCGGCATAGAAACGAACGTCGTCGAGTTCGCCGTTGAAGTAGTTTGCTCCGTCCGATCCGAGTTTAACAAAGCTGGAGGCCTTGGTATTTATAGGGGTAGAGCCGCTCCCCGAAGCCACATGCGCTCCATCCACGTAGAGCTTTACTGCAGAAGTATCCGCATCCATCGGGACGACTACTGCCAGGTGATGCCATCCGCCGTCCGCGAGGCTGGTTCCACCCTCCAGCGTGGTTCCTCCCAAGTCGAGAGAAACCTTGCCTGCATTTAGAGAGATTGCGAACAATGCGCCGTTGCCCGATCCTCCATAGGAGAGCAGGGGACGATTATCTACAGTGGTTTTAAACCAGAGTGCAATGGTCCTGAGACTCTTTCCGGTTATTCCTGCATATCCTGGTATCAGCACGTAATCATCAGTGCCATCCAAGGTAAGTGCGTTTCCGAATTTGCCCGGGGCTCTGGAGGATGAACCGTCGGTTCCTTGCAGGATTCCGTTGTGAACGGTTCCGCCTTGGCCGGAAGAGTCGAGTATGGTGGAACCGTCGGAAGAGTCCATCTTCCACCATGCATCCAAGTTTCCTTGGAGGGACACGGCGGCTTCGGCGACATCCGGATTCTCAATGGCATAGAGCACCGGCAATCCGGAAGTAGAGCTCGCGTTGAGATCAACGAACTGGTTTACGGCGATATTAGAGAAGTCTTGGGTCCAAGTGATTGACTGTGAGGTCTTGTTGCTAACGATCAAGGATCCGTTCAGATAGGTAATGAAGTATTTGTCTGAAGTTGAGGTTGGGACGATTGCATAAGTGCCCTCCGGGCTGGAAGCATTGGCGTCGGTGCTAAGCGAAATACTCGATGTGAGCCCCGTGGTTTCGTTGTCGTCGTTTACGAAACCGCTTACGAAATGGGTGAAAGTCGGGTTGGCTACCCCTACGTTGCGCGTCTTGTCGTCGGCACTGACGGTCAAGGGAGCTTTTCCAATGGTCACCGTTTTACTCACCGTATTCGCGGAGTACATGTACTTGGTGCCGGACGCGTGAGCCGTAAGTGTGACTGTGCCGGTATTCTTGATAGTCCCTACAGTGCCGTTCGACGAGCGTGCGAAGTCGCCCGAACCACCTCCGAATAGCGTGGCCACCTCATTTACCGTTAAGACCTTATCGTAAAGTCTTAGATCATCCATGAGACCCTTGAAGGTGTTGGCGTTCCCGTTATGCCATTTACCCATTTTGAGTGATTTCCCTCCGGGAGTCACCGGTGCGATAACCCCCGAGGCTCGTGAGCTTCCGTCGGCAAAAACTTCGAGGTTTGCATCGTTGAAAACCGCGACTATGTGATGCCAGTCATTGGCTTTCCATGAAGTGGTCACGCTCGAAGAAATCGCGGCGTCCGAAGAACCGCGAACAAGGGCGTTCGTGTCGTTGCTGCTTTCAGTGAAAATGCCCCAGCCGTCGGATGAATTGGAATCATTTTTATTTTCCAGAATTCGCATTGCATTGGCGGGCGAATCGGCACCCGTCCATTTTACCCAAATCGAAACCGTGAACTTGTCTCCAAGATCACCCGCACCCAAGCCGAAGTCAACTTCCGCGGTGCTTCCGTCGAACTCTACGGCGTTACCGAACTTGCCGGGCACGAACGCAGCGCCGCCGGCCAAAGTGCCGTCGAAGGAACCGCGAACGTCGGAGGATGTGCTGCCGTTGGCTTCGTCGAACGTCCAATAGCGAACCAG
>CAWVZQ010000573.1:0-2333 GCA_963934405.1 uncultured Opitutales bacterium
GGCTCGAAGGCATCCAGATCCTGGGTGGCGCACCAGTCGATGAAGCCCATCATGTTCATGGCTCCGGGGGTTCCAGGCTTGGCGGTGAGTTGCTTCCGGAAAGAGTAGGCTGCCAGACTGAGCTTCAACTTTGGCGTACCGTTCCGTTTAATCGGCGCGATGGCTTGTGTGGCAAAAGGTGAAGCAAGACCTGCTACGGTGAACCCTTGGGTGAACCGACGGCGGGAAATTGGTTTAATTTTCATATGCTGTCCATAGAAGGGAATCCTGATGACTTTCCAAGAGAGAACTTGCCATGCCCTTAAGTTTCCTAAAAAATCCAATCCGTAAGATTTTCATACTTCGATTGCCATCCCTTGTAATGCATTTTGTAAAAAGCGTAGTTGTCGGCCTATTAGCCACTACCTTCGCATTGGCTAAGCCCGCTTTGCATTTTGATTTCGAAGGTGAGAACGTAGGATTCGAGATCGTGGGTGACATATCCTTTGAACGCGGCCCGCGCCCCCCCGAATTCCCTGATTTCGCAAAGGACAATCGAGGAGCGTTATTTAACGGTGGCTCAAGGCTTGTGGTTAAGGATCCCGGACGGCGAAGCTTCCTCGACTTTGACAATGGCGACGCCATTACTCTGGAAGCTTGGGTATCGTTCGGAGAAATCGGTGAGGGCGACAATGTCTATCTCATCGGCAAGGGGCGCACGAACAACAAGGGTTTTGCGGGCAACAACCAAAACTATGCCCTCCGCTTGCGTGGGCAGGGTGGCGAAGGTTGCGTGAGCTTTCTTTTCTTTTCGCGGCCTGAAAAAGACAGGCCCGGCGAATGGCACCGCTGGACCTCTGACTCCGGTGTCTTGCCTGAAGATGGATGGTCTCATGTCGCTGTCACCTACGAGTTCGGGAAACCGAAAAGCGTCAAGGGCTATGTCGACGGAAAACCTGTTTCCGGAAAGTGGGACATGGGTGGTGCAACGGAGCGTCCGCCTGTTGTGGATGATGACGAACTTTGGATTGGCTCGGCATTGGGAGGCAGCCGAAACAATAGCTTTGTCGGCGGTCTTGATGAGGTGGCCATTCATCGGGAGACTTTATCGTCTCAAATTATCGCAAAGCGTTATCGCCGTCTGGAGCAACCGAAACCGAAGTTTGTTCGCGATGACTGGCCCAGAGACAAGGTGCTGGTCGAGTTGGTCGAGGGGTTTTCTCCCGCGAGGGGTTGGCCACGTCCGGACTTGCCGCCTGTCGACAGCTACCAGCAAGATATTCTTGGCTTCTTTCGAACTACCCACAAGTACGCCGAACCCGGCGTGCGCGTGGATCGCCCGAAGACCTTCCTGCTTCGCGCATTGTCCAGCGTCACCTTGCCCCCGGGCGAACACGAGTGGTTGGTTCGTTCCCGCTGGTCCTCCCGCATCTGGGTGGACGACAAGCTTATGATTTCCGTGCCTCAACCCGCCAAAGGTGGCGGAGCGCATCACAATGTTCCCAAGATACCAACGGATTGGCCTGACTACTTGAGGATTCCCGGGCCGGGAGATACCGAAAAACGCTTTCTCTTGAAGAGCGACGGAAACCCTATGAAGGTCCGCTTCGAGTGTCTTGTCGGCGATGTTAAGGGAAATAAACGCTATCGTCATGATCTTGGAGAAACCTGCATTGCCGTTTCTGTTGGCGATCGCCCCTTTGAGCTAATCGGACCTCGCCGTAAAGTTCCTCTTACGGATGCAGGTTGGATGACTTGGAGGCGTCAAAAGGAAGGTTTCTTCCGGAATCTTGATATGAATCGACGCCGCGAAGCTGCCAAGCCGGCTGATTCCTATTGGGAAAAACGTCACAAGCAAGCGTTCGATTTCGTGTCCGGCCAAGCAAAAAAAGCTTCTCCGGAAATACTTGGTTTTCTTCCAGGCAGTAACTCGATTGACAGTTTTGTTGGGAATGGGCTCCGCCATGCTACCAAGCTTCTAAGGAGGCCTCGTGAGGAAGAGGGGGCAATTCACTTCCGTGACAGCGTGCTTCCTTTGCTTCAGGAACGTTGTTTCAAGTGTCACGGTGAAAAAGAGAAAGGGAAACTTCGTTTGGATTCTCACAAGGCCATGCTGAAGGGCGGCGAATCAGGTGATCCCGCAGTAGTTCCGGGAGACATAGGCAAAAGCCTTCTTTTCTCTTTGGTCTCAAGCCGTGAAGAAGACGAACGCATGCCTCCAAAGGGCAAACCTTTGAATGCCGGGGAGCTAAAGGTTGTACGTGAATGGATTGAGTCCGGTGCACCTTGGCCTAGCGACAAAGAGAACGCCATAACCGCCGATGAACCAAAAGTTACGCGCAAGGAAATGGTCG
>CAWVZQ010000574.1:0-2327 GCA_963934405.1 uncultured Opitutales bacterium
GAGTTTTTTGGCTACCCGAAGGCGCAAAGCGTCTTCAAGGACGACTCGCGTTTTGGAGCGGGACGTCACGACCAAGCCGTCAGTCGACTGATCGAAGAGGCGGACATGGTGGTCGAACATATCCTCGAAAAAGACAAACAAGTCCTTGAGACGTTGCTGACGTCCGACAAATTCTACGTCTTTCACAACGGAGACAACGCGTCCATGAAAGCCGCCTCCGAGTCGCTGAAAAGTATTTACGAGAAGTTCAAGGACAAAGACTGGCAGGCATGGAAACCGGAAGACGTCGCCCCGCACGAAGCTTTTTTGAGAACCCACTGGGAGTTTCAACGTGAGAAACAAGGCGATCACCCTAAAATTCTCAGGAAGCTCCAAAAAATGATGGACGGACTTGAGCTGCACTTCAGTGAAGGCCAATCCGGTGCCCTGCCTTACATGAAAAACGGAATGGGATTCTGGCACGGCGGACCGGTGCTTGGTCGGAGCGGACAGCAGATGCGGGGCGAACAAGTCACAACCTACTGGAATTTAAATTGGAAGACATGGGACTATCCGCCGAACCAACCAGCCAAGATTCCCAACCGCAAAGGGATTTTGACTCATCCCGCCTGGTTGATTGCCCACGCTCAGAACCTGGAGACGGATCCTATCCACCGTGGCAAATGGATCCGGGAGAAGTTGTTGGCCGGAACAATCCCCGACGTACCGATCACCGTGGATGCCGTGATTCCGCCGGACCCTCACAAGACCCTTCGCCAGAGGATGGAAAACCGCACGGGCGAATCCTTCTGCTGGCGTTGCCACGAAAAGATGGATCCCCTTGGCTTCCCCTTCGAGACCTACGACGACTTCGGCCGTTACCGAACTGCGGAGAACCTGGAACATCCGGAAAACTTAATTCTAGAAGCCAAGCGTGGTGAGGTAAACGCCTTTGGCGCCTCACTTTCGGTTTACAAAACGTTGCCGGTCGATCCTCGTGGAGTTCTCAAGGGAACGGACGACCCGAAACTGGACGGCAAGGTCAAAGATGCGTTCGACTTGATCGACCGGTTGGCAAAATCGGAAAAGGTACGTCAGTCGATCATCCGCCATGCCTTTCGTTACTTTTTGGGACGCAATGAAACGCTTTCCGACTCCAAAACCTTGATTGACGCAGACAGAGCCTACGTCGACAATGAAGGTAGCTTCGACGAAGTGATTGTTTCCCTGTTAACCTCAGACTCATTTATTTACCGCAAACGCAACACCAAGGAATAAAGCATGTTGATCAACCGAAGAGAACTTTTGAAGAGAACTGCCTTGGGCACGGCCAGCCTCGCCCTCACACCCGCGTTCAACCATCTGAGGGCTGCTTCGGCGAAGCATTCGGAGAGCTTCCCGCACCGGTTCGTCTTTATCCGAAAGTCCAACGGAAACTTGCCCACCCAATTCGGCCTTCCCTCCTTTTCCGCCGAAGAGTTGAAAAAGCACAAGGAGAAGGAAGCCTTTGAAGTCGACTTGTCCAAGCACGAACTTCCCGACTGGCTGAAAGGGCTCGACGAACATAAGGAGGACATGACCATCCTGCACGGCATCTCGATGTCGGTCAGCGGAGGCGGGCACTACTCCTACTCCGGTTGCATGGGGGCCTACAAAGCAGGACGCGACATTCTTAGCAACATCAAGCGGGCGACCATTGATTTCGAATTGGCCAAACTGTTCCCCTCCCCATTCGGTCACGTCGAGATGTCTCTGGCGGTGCCTCACGGGCGTGATCACAGAACCGGTATTGTTTCCGGCTATTCCGCTCCGGCGGCCAAGCAACGCAACTACTGCTACGCCGACCCCATGACGGCCCATCAAGAATTGTTCAAGTCGGTCACCAATACTTCCGAGGCAGAATCCGACCGCGCTCTCCTCGACTACTTGCACGATAAGGAGCGCCGTCAACTCAAAGGGTTGGATGGTGACGAACGCCTCAAGATCAGCGATCAGGTCGATTCGCTCCAATCCATCCGCGACCGTAACGCCAAAGTCGAGTCCCTGGGGGCAAAGATCAAGCAACACCTACCCAACATCGACCCGATCCATGCAAACGGCGGGGCAAACGCAACCCTACCACAGAAACAGGCCGCATTCACCGACGTGATCATCGGAGCACTGGCTTCGGGGCTCACCAACGTCGTTACCTATACCATTGATGATCTGGGCACCGACATCACGTCCCTCCCGGAAAACACCCAGAAGACCAGCATCCACCAGATCGGGCATGGCGGCCAAATTTCCGGTGCTGCACTAATGCGGGATGCCATCAAGACCCACCACATGAAGCAGATCGGAACTCTGGT
>CAWVZQ010000575.1:0-2314 GCA_963934405.1 uncultured Opitutales bacterium
CCGCCGGAGCCATCGAGGCCGCCACCGTATGCAAGGCGATCGAGAACAACATTGCTCCTCCTACTATCAATTACGAAGAGCCCGACCCCGAGTGCGACCTCGACTACGTTCCCAACAAAGCCCGGGAAATGCCAATAAACGTCGCGATGTCGAACAACTCCGGCTTTGGCGGCCATAACGCCTCCTTGATCTTCCGGGAGTTCAGCTAGGTTTTTGCCGTTGAGTCCCAACGGTGCATCTGCACCCGGCTTCTTAACTTTCCGACCGAGCCTTTACGATGACTTGTCCCTTCATTCGGTTTTCGTCATTTCGCGCCAAGCCTTGTCTCGAACGCTGTAGATGTTGATCTTGCCGTTCGAGGGCAGGAAGTAGAGCCAGTTTTTCTCCTCGTCGGAATACACCCATGGATATTGGTCGAACCAGAGCCAGCCCTGAGACGCCGGAAGTTCGCTCTCGTCGTAGTCGCTGAGAGTGAAGGAGCCGGTAGCATTCATTGGGCCGGTTTGCACTAGTGAGCCATTTTCCATTTTCCAGCCTTGGGCAGTGAAAGAACCGGCATTTTCGGAAGTGAAGGTAAGAGGGATTTCTGAGTAATCTTCATTTGTGCCTAGTTTTAGCAACGCAGAATTCTCTCCTGAAATCTGGTAGGTGAAATTGTCATCATCCCAATAGGTTTCATCGCTCGGGTCGTTGCTTTCCAACCAATATCTCATCCATCCTTTCCCATTTCCCGCAAAGTAAAACTCATGAACACCTTCTGCGTCATTCGCGGTTTCAACAAAAGAGATCCTGATTTTCTTTCCTACTAAGGAACTGGGAGCAGAAACGGGCGCACCCTCAATAACGGAGAAACTGCTCACTCCTAGTTCATTTGAAGACAGGTTTTTAATATCAATTGAATCGTTCCCGTTGTCGATATGGGGGATCATGAAATCCAAGCCGGGTTGGACGTATTTTGATTCTAGCGAAACCCAGTTGCTTAATTGGGAAACGCTTCCTGTATGTGAGTAGGCCCCGGATAAGGCCCCGGTTTTCCAATTTACGCTGATAAATCTTTTCCATGATCCAGCACTCAGATATTCAGTGGTAAAAGTCTCGGCGGCGGAATCATTAAGAACACGAAACGTTCCTTCTCGAACAGATGAGTCTGAGACATTAAAGAGGTGGATGTTCTCTCCCGAGCTATCTTCGTAATTCAAGTGAGCGTGAACACCCCAACTGGAGGCACCGATAAACAAGTCGAAATCAAGTCCTGAATCTTCAACCTCGAATCCGATCTTCGAGGTCCACCATTCGTTTCCAGTGTTTTGAAAAGTTGCAAACAAGTCCCCCTGGATAATCCAATCTTTATTAGTGGATAAGAGCGATTTTGCATTTACCTCGAACCAGCGTTCTTCAGGATCATTTCCAGTGCCCAAAAGTTCAAGCCTACCATTTGTTTGATTGAGGCTTAATCCATAAGAGGTGATTTCCGTATTCTCGTACCAGTAGTTTGCGGAGGATTGGGAACTGCTAAAGTCATCGGAAAAATAATTGTCGAAGGAGGGCAATTCGGAACTCGAGTAATTATTAATGGTAAAGGTTCCGCTTCCTTGTTCGTCTAGCTCCATTACACCTGAACTGTTCGGTTCGTAATCCTTATAGGTAAAGTTTCCCGAAGCATCCGATGAAAAGGAAAATGAAACTTCAACATAGGCACCACCGGAAAAGTGAGGAACTTCGACAAAAGTGGCACCACTTCCATTAGCAGTCCACCGGTATCCGGATTTTTCCCAATCTCCATTCTCATGTTCCAATTCCCAGCTCTGATTCTCACTGGTTCCCAAAAGAGTGATCCCATAGGTTTTACTGCCATCGGGAATCGAAAGAACTATTTTCTTCCCAACGATGGAGCTTGGCGCGTTCGCGGCTTGGACGCTTGTCGTGGCGAGGAGGCTAAAGAGGGCGAGGAGGGAGAGGAATGGTTTGTGCATGGTTTGGTTTGGTGACTTATCCCATGTCGGCTTTGAAGTTCAAGGCAATGGTAAAGAATCCTCTGACCTTATTGTCTTGTCCTTGCGGGGAGCAACGTGACCCGGCAATCCAGTGAGAGCTTCTTCCTATGACGAAGAGCTCTAGTAGCTTCCCCGTATCTGCCTCAAAACCCCGTCAGGCAGATTCCCAGTTTCTTGGCTTGGGCGAGGATGGCGGGCTTGTCGAGGAGGAGTACGGCGCCCGCCTCAAGGGCAGCTGCCGAAAGGTTGGCATCGCCCATTGCCTGCAAGGTCTGCAGACCGAAGACGGGGACGTCGAACCGGTTGTCCTGCTTGGTTTT
>CAWVZQ010000576.1:0-2312 GCA_963934405.1 uncultured Opitutales bacterium
TGTCAAGACCTTGGTGTTTAACGGAGAAGCGGTTGTGGTCGATTCCGAGTTGGTGTAGCATAGTGGCGTGCAGGTCACGTACATGGACCACCTCTTTTTCGGCGTGGTAACCTAATTCGTCGGTTTCGCCGTAACCGACACCGCCTTTGATGCCGCCTCCGGCCATCCACATCGAGAATCCTTTGACATGGTGGTCGCGACCAGCTCCACCTTTGCCCTGAAACATTGGGGTGCGTCCGAATTCCCCACCCCAGACAACTAGAGTATCCTTGAGCATGTCTCGTTGCTTGAGATCTTGAATAAGTGCCCAAGTCGGCTTGTCGGTTAGGCCACAGCATGTGTTCATGTACTTGACCAGTCCGCCATGATGATCCCAACCACGATGGTAGAGGTGAATGAAGCGTACGCCCCGCTCGGCTAGCCTTCTAGCGAGCAGGCAATTGGAGGCATAGGAACCATCGCCGGGCTTGGCCCCGTACATATCGAGGACGTGTTGAGGTTCCTTGGATACGTCCATCAAATCTGGAACCGAGGATTGCATGCGGAAGGCCATCTCGTAGGCAGCGATTCTGGTAGCCGTCTCAGGATCATTGATGCTTTTGTTCCGGTGGTGATCGAGGGCCGTTATGGCGTCGACAAGTTTACCCTGTGTTTCAGCGCTAGTTCCTGCCGGATTGCCGACGTAATGGACGGGGTCACCGGAAGAGTTGAACTCTACGCCTTGGTGGCGGCTTGGGAGGAAACCGGCACCCCATTGGCGTGATGCGATGGGCTGAGGGTTGCGTCCGCCGACACTCGTCATGACGACGAAACCGGGCAAGTCCTTCGAATCGCTGCCAAGGCCGTAGTTCACCCAAGCCCCCATGGATGGTCGACCATTGATCCCGGTGCCGGTGTTCATAAAGGTGTGCGCGGGATCGTGATTGATCTGCTCCGTAACCATCGATCTTACGATGGCTACGTCGTCCACCATCTTCGCTGTCCACGGTAGGAAATCGCTGACGTATTGGCCGCTTTTCCCATATTGCTTGAATTTCGTCAGATGCCCTTGAACCTTAAGCGCCTTGCCCTGAAGTTGGGCAATAGGTTGGCCCTTGGTGAAAGACTCGGGCATGGGTTTCCCGTTCATTTCATCCAATTTCGGCTTGTAGTCGAATGTCTCCAAATGGGAGGGCCCCCCGGCCATGCACAGGAAAATGACCCGCTTTGCCTTTGCCTTGGGAAGTAGGTAGGAGGGGCGTTCGTCCTTGTGACCACTTTCGGCCATCAAGAGATTGAGAGCGGTGGATCCGAGGCTCAAGCCAGAGCCGGCAAGGAAGGCGCGTCGATTGATTTGTATGGGCGACATGTCAGCGTCGAAGGTTGGTTTCAGCCAAGTTGAGGATGCCGCGGGCTACAGTCGTCCAAGCGGCGTCCTCTGTGGTTTTCTGAGAGGTCAGCAGTTTCTTGAGAATGTTACGCTCGAAAGCGTCCGGTTTGCGGGAGACCGCTTCTCGGAAGGCGAAATCCAGACGTGAGTCGATGGCTGTCCCTCCCCCGGTCAGAATGCGCTTGGCTAAGGATTGCGCTGCTTCCACGAAAGTAGGGTCATTGAGCAAGACCAAGGCGGCCAGAGGTGTGTTGGAGCTAGGTCGTTGAGCCGTGCACTCCTCTCGACGGGGGGCGTCGAAGGCCTTCAGCATCGGATGTAAAAACTGTCGTTGCCAATGAACGTAGACACCTCGACGCCACTGACGTTGATCTTTGTGGTGACCGTACTTGCGGGTCGGGAAATTGAGATGCCGATAATAGCCAGCAGGTTGATAGGGCTTGATGCTTGCTCCGCCAACCTCCCGTACTAGAAGACCGCTTATGGCTAGGGCGTTGTCGCGAATGGTTTCGGCGGGTAACCTGTAGGATGTTTGGAAACTTATCTTTTTTCCGGAATTAGAGGAAGTTTGTCGATAAGTGCGACTGAGGACGATTTCCTTCAGCAATGCCTTTATTCGCCAATTCTTTTCAATGAGGCTTATGGACAAGTTGTCGAGGAGTTCGGGGTGCCGGGGCGGTTGACCTTGTCCACCGAAGTCGGTCAGGTCGGGTGCCAGGCCTTGACCGAAGAGCAAATACCAGAGGCGATTGGCTAGAACTCGAGCGGTGAGTTTTCCGGCTCCCTTGTCGGCGTCCATGAGCCAGTTGGCCAGATCCAGTCGGGTCAGGCGTTTTTCAGAGGCGAGGCTTCCCATGAATTCAGGTATCGCTGACTGCACTACGGGACCGCTTTCGTCGAGCCAGTCGCCACGCGGCAAGATATGGGTGACCCGTGGCTTGGT
>CAWVZQ010000577.1:0-2312 GCA_963934405.1 uncultured Opitutales bacterium
GGCAAAACCGAAGGATGGGGGGGGAATGCATATTCCAGGCAAGCATCGAAAACGAGATCGATTCTGGAAATTGTTTGAGGTTTATCCCAATGTAACTCAAGAAATTCGGGAAACTTGAAGTCGGTAGGCTCCGAAATCCAAATATGCGGCATTCTACCCGGCCGAGAATGTCCATCTGCAATGTTTCCAACACTATAGACGGGTTGCTTTGGTGAGAGACGAAAGCAGTAACCCGAAGCGGGCCCGGGCAATGCCGGAAGAACCGGAAAATAGCTTGAATAAGGATTCCTTAAAGTGGGCTTGCCATTCGGAATTGGCGAATGCCTGAGAACTCCCACGGGCGCGTTGTCTTGAATGAACGGAATCACATGCACATTTCCCTCTATTTCAAGAAAATGCCAACCTGCGGATTTTATTTTGGATTGCAGTGGTAATTCAACCCATTGACCGGAGCTTTTTGATAAATCGACTGTTGCAGTGTCCAGACAATCGCCGGGAATGGTAGAACCGTTGCTTGCTCCCTCTAGAAAACGGACCTTTAGCCGGCAATCCTCTCGGACCTCAAGATAGAGATCAATCCCCTCGATCGAATCGGTAATCACAGGGAATTGAAGCAATCTATGATCCGGAGAAGCAGTCGCAGGCAGAACGGGACGGTTCAGAGAACAACAGGGAAGGGTAGTGGAGGCGGTGACTTTTGCAACTCGGGCAAGATCGTCAATGTCTTCCACAGGTTCTGGTCCGCATGAATGATTCGATCGCGCCAAATCCCGCCTCATGCCCTCCACGTAGTTGGGCTTGGCCAAGGTTCTTGGCTGACGGCGGTCCATGGCGGCGGTGGCGGCCACTAAACCGACCGCTTCCCCAAGTTGAGCTGAAGCAGGAGGATGTCGCAGGCATGCCGAAACCCGGTGCGTGACAGATGCGTGCTCGCCGGCGACCATGAGGTTGCGAACCTTTTTTGAATAAAGGCAAGAAAGAGGTATTCCATATTGTCCCGGCAGGGCTATTCGCCCAAGAGGGGATGAAAGTAGAGCCGCAGGTCCATCAAGAGGTGCACGTGCCATGGCAATGTGATCTCCCCTTGGACGACTGGCTTCCAATTCCTCTGGGGTCAGCGACTCTTCCCCTTTTATCCGGAAGCCATCTGAGCGTAGAACGCTCAATGAATACCATGACAACAATAGTTTTTCCGCAAGATGGACGAATGGAGAACGATTCTTGATATAATCCCAAGCGGCATAGGCAATTTCGGAAGCCTCGGGAGGAGATTTCCCCTGATGTTTTGCCGCCCATTCCGCAAGATGCAGTCCCTGAGGGGCAAACAGAAAAGACTCGGAAAAAGGCAATCCGGCCGCCGGCTCGTTGTCCTCCCAACGTAATCTGACCCAAGAAGGTGCTGTAAAAGGGACCGGCTTTTCTGCTGATCGTATTTCCATTGTAATTGCAAAACGACTTTCGGGTGCCGTTGCTCCGGAGCCAAACAAAGGGGACAGCTTTATATATTCCTCACGCTCGGCACCATATTCGCCCGGAGCTCCCGCAAGGATGGCTAGCGAACCGTTGCCTGTGCAGTCGATGTAAACCGGTGACATGAAGCGTCGACGAGAACGGCCTAATGCGTCTATACCCGTAACGGAAAGAATTTTATCCTTTCGCTCGTTCAATTCAGCTTCGATTACAGGTAGATCATTGAAATACAGTAGACGTTTCTGAGAACGAACGAAATCGTTCAACACCCGATCTCGACCTTCGTATGTGCCATCGAAATTAGAAGCCAGATCCGTGAGTAAAATTTCATCCAACAAGCCCGTTTCCCGAAAGTAGGCGAAGTTTGGAACCGAACCATCCTCTAGTGGGAAGCGAACTTCCCGGCCGATTCGCCCACCAAGACTCGAGCGAGCCTCAACCAACGAGACGAGAGCACCCGCTCGCGCTGCAGTAACAGCTGCGCAGATTCCGGCCAAACCTGCTCCCACTACAACAACGTCGCATCTTTGGGAATGATATTTCATTTCAAGAAAAGAATCCCAAGAGCAAATGGCAATGATCTTCGGGGGAAAGAAAAAAGGGAACTAAACTTACTCCAGTCAATTTAAATATGTAACAATTATTGGTGATTCCCCCAAAGCCCCACTCATTCGCAACTCAACATCAACGGCCGAGGCGATTAACCTTAGTTTATAGTGACAATTAAGCTTTATTTATAGTTTGACCGAGAGGGAAATGATATTGTAAGGAATAACTCCGTTGCCTATAAAAGGGTGTTTTTAGATGTCCAATCATTTGCCTGTTGACTAGTCTTTAATTGA